>JAZDLB010000313.1:0-2749 GCA_043802565.1 Candidatus Zixiibacteriota bacterium
TCCTGACCCAGTCATCCCTCTTGGTAATCTCCCGTTAGAAGGAACTATTCCTGGAAATATCAAATACATCCGACAGGAAGATACTTGGTTGGGAGCAAATATAATTCTTTATCGCATCCACACCCGTATAACTTTTAGAAACAGGTTTGTTACAGGCTAAAGAAAATAAAAAAGTATTAAATAGAATTAAAAGAATCAAGACTTTCAAACCAGATTTAAACATTTTTCCTCTCAGAATCTACCCAATTTTTTTAAATATACGAATTTATATATTAAAACCAAATAAAAAATAAATTTTCTGCTATGGAAAAGCTATAAGAGCACAACCTGCTGTACCCTTACAAATCTTCCCCCTCTCCTTTGCAAGGAGAGGGAGGGGGTGAGGTTCTATGGGTAGCGTCCCGTATTCATGCGGGACGAAAATAGAAACAAGTAAACCCACCTTGCCTTCAAGGTGGGATGATTAAACAAAATAGAGACGCATGCAATGCGTCTCTACAAAAAAACACCGGGCAATAATTTAGATAATCTTTACCTGAATACTGATATATCTAAGAATTTCATCTCGGTTTAATTCTTGACATTTTTCCATCTTAAGACTATATTTGAAAAAATTTAAGGTAGTATAACTATGTTAAAAGATAAAATTATAGATGAACTGAAAAAAATACTGAAAGAGGATGAGTTAAGGATTGAACAGGGCAGAACTTATGCTAAACCTGAAAAGGTCAGTGCCATCCCTCAACTTGTTAAATTAGCTCTTCAGGAAAAATTCAAAATCCTCCCCCTGGGAAACGAATCTAAAATCAGCCTGTCTGAATATTCTGGAGACCAAACTCTTTTTTTAAAATTAAACCGACTCTCCAGCCTAAAAAAGGTAGTCCCGGAAGACCTTTTTGTAGTAGTAGAGCCAGGATTTAATTTAAAAGATTTGAATCCTCAGCTTTCAAATTATAATCTTTTTTATCCTTTTTCTCTGGATAAATCAGAAGGAACTATAGGTGGTTCTGTAGCATGCGGGCTTACTGGAAAAGTTTTCCGAAAAGATATCAGCACCAGCGAGCTGGTTTTAGCCTTAGAGATTGTGGATTCTTCTGGGCAGATTTTAAAATTAGGGGCTGAGGTTTTCAAAAGCGTTACCGGATATGATACTGCCAGACTCCTGGTCGGTTCCCGGGGAACTTTAGGGATAATCACCTCCATTTCTTTAAGAGTTTTCCCTTCAAATAGAAAAAAAGAGTTTGCCGACCTGAAATTATTACCTGCTATTCCCAGAAAACTTACCGGTGATAATTCAGCCAAAAACATCCTCAATCAAAGGATAAAAAAGCTCTTAGATCCACAAGGGGTTTTCGTAGAATAATCTTAAGGAGAGAAAATGGAAAATAAAGCTTTTGAGGAGATTATCCTTTTTGCCATAAGAAAAGAAGTAGAAGCGTCTACCCTGTATGGAACTTATTCTAACTTAGCCAGGAGCCAGAACGTCAAGAAGATGTTTCAAGACTTGAAAGATGAGGAGCTCAAGCATAAAAAGATTTTAGAAGGACTCAAAAAAGAAGACCTGACCCATTACCAGTTGAAAAAGATACCGGACTTAAAAATAAGTAACTATACTTTAGAGGAAGATTACTCTCCGGATATGAACTATCAGGAAACCTTATGGTTAGCTATCAAAAGGGAAGAAAGATCTGTTAAATTATACCAGGACCTATCTAAAAGAGCAACCGAGCCAGAGCTTAAGAAAATGTTCCAGGTCTTGGCTCAGGAAGAATCAAAACATAAACTTAATCTGGAAACCGAATACGATAAGAATATATTGACTGAAGACTAAAAGATGCCAGAGAAAAAAGATTTGATTCTGGACATATTGTTAGGGGCTATTCAAAGGGAGATAAGCGCCTATGATTATTATTACAAATCCAGCGAAAGCTCCCCCTTTCAGGAGACCCGATCTTTATTTCTGCAATTAGCCCGCGAGGAGAAAAAACATCGAGAGATTCTCATTAAAGAATATCAGACCGTCAAAAGAATGCTTCTAAAAGAAAAGTCAGATCAGGTTTATTTGGAAAAAGAAGAAGTCTCCTATTTTATCCCGGAAGAGATTATTCCTCGAAAAACAAGAACTATTCCAGAACTTGATCTTTCCTGTGTTTCTTTGCCCACCGAATTCTTAGGCGGAGATTATTTCGAGACTCTAATCCTGGCTGATCCGTTTAAAAACATAAATCATCTCGGTTTTTTACTTTATGATATCATGGGACACGGGCTTGAGCTAACTAATCTTAAAGCTCAAATCAGAGAGAAATTTGAAAATCTTCAAGAGCTCTGGTCCAAAGACAGATCTATCCTCTCCCCGGCTTCAACCCTTTCCCGCTTAGGGGAAGCGCTCTTTCCGGATTGTCAAAGAGCCTCAAGTTTTGTAGAACTTTTTTATGCCCGGTATGATCCCCTGGAAAAAAAGATCACCTATTCCTCAGCCGGCCATCCGCCACCCATCCTTATATCCAATCAGGGAAAGGAAGTAAAAGTATTGATCGATACCGACCTGGTTATGGGTATAGATCAGACCAAGGAGTATCGGGACAGTTATATGAAAGTTGAATCCGGTGATATTTTAATCTTATCTAGCGATGGGGTAGTGGAGGCATTCAATCCTGAAGAGGAATTCTATGGAGATAAAAGACTGATCCAGACTGTTCGGGAGAATTTCCAGCTCTCATCTATTGAGATTACCAATCGTATATGTAAA
>JAZDLB010000314.1:0-3933 GCA_043802565.1 Candidatus Zixiibacteriota bacterium
TTGAATTTTGCCCTCTTCTCTCCTATCTTAATTTCTGGCAGAGAAAAATTTATTTTCTCTAAGTGGAATTTCTTCTCATCCACCATCTTATACTTAGGTAGAATAGTCTTAATCTCACATCTGCCTTTGACGGATAAAACCTTGGATAATGCACCAGCAACATCTGCCAGACCTCCGGTTTTAGCGAATGGAACAACTTCTGGAGAGACAATCAGAACCCTGAGTTTATCTTTATTCAACTTGACTCCTTTTTTACCTTTAGCCTTTTGACTTTAGCCTAAATTTCAATCTCCTTCAGATACTTAGCCGCATCCTCTGGTGAGGTAGGATTTATGTAGAAGCCAGTCCCCCATTCAAATCCCGCTACCCGGGTAAGTTTGGGCATAATCTCAATATGCCAGTGGTATTCTTCTAAGTCTTCATGATTACCAATGGGAGCAGTGTGGATAATATAATTATAAGGTGGATTATTAAGCGCTTTAGACAGGCGGAGTAAAGTCTCCTTGAGTATTTTAGCCAGGGACGGAACTGCCTCTTTCTTAGTATTCTCAAAACGGGAGATATGGGATTTAGGCAAAATCCAGGTCTCAAATGGGAACCTGGGAGCAAATGGTTCTACCGCTATGAAGAAATCGTTCTGCAGAACTATCCTTTCATTTTCGGAGATCTCCTGCTTAACTATGTCACAGAAGATACATCGCTCCTTATAATCGAAATAAACCTTAGATCTTTCTACTTCCTCCATCACCCTTTTTGGTATAACCGGCGTAGCGATAAGCTGGCTATGACTGTGTTCTAAAGAGGCACCCGCCTCTTCGCCCTGATTTTTAAAGATCATTATATATCTGAAGCGTGGATCTTTTTTTAAATCGGTAATCCGGTAAATATAAGCCCAGATTGTGTCCTCAACCTCTTTATCATCATAATAGGGCATATCTTTTATATGATCTGGTGTTTCGATGATGACTTCATGCGCACCTATACCATTCATCTTATCATATATTCCTTTCCCCTCTCTATTTAGATCCCCTTCGATCCTCAAGGCAGGATACTTATTCGAGATAACCCGAAGGGTCCAGCCGGGTTTATTGGGCTCCGAAAGTGGGGCTCTGAAAGCTAAGACCTCAGGCGGCGTTGAGGATTCGTTCCCTGGACAGAAAGGACACAAGGAACTTCCTTTCCTTTTAGGAAGACTAGGAAAATCAGAAGGCCTTTTGCCCCTTTCTGTGGAGATAATCACCCATCTACCAATGATCGGGTCTTTTCTCAGCTCCGGCATCTTCTCACCTCTCTCGTGATTTTTTTACTTAGATAATATAATTTAAAACACCTATTGTCAACATCTAAAGTTCACTGGTACTTGATAAATCAAATCCCTACCTATATTTAAAGCTCCTCGTCCGAATTTGTCATCCAGACCCAAAATCGGGGATCCGTAGGATTGGTGTCCACACCAACGAAGTTAGGGTTGTTGGTCAGAAGACCAACCATCAGCGAAAAAATCAAATTCTCCTTTCTTCTCTGGTCAGCTCAAACAATTTTGAAAAAAGTCTCTTCTCCTTTGAAGTTAATTTCTTATTTCTACGCTTCATCACCTTTTCTGCTGTATCCATCATTTTTTCAAATTCATATTCAGAAAAACCCTGAACTCCGCCCCAGTAAAAAGAGGGTATGAATTTTTCCTTAATCATCCCTCCGCCGAAAATATTAGAGCCAAATCCGATATTTATACCAGTGTTAAGTAGGGCCCCGATTCCGGTTTTCACATGATCTCCAATCATTGAGCCCACTTTGATCAATCCGGTGTCAATATTCTTCCCATTTAAAAAGACTTTGATATTACCATAATTATTTTTCAGATCGCTATTAGTAGTCAAAGCTCCCAAGTTCACCCATTCTCCCACATAGGAATGACCTAAAAACCCCTCATGATATTTATTGCTATAACCCAAAAATATGGAATTCTCAACCTCTCCTCCTATTCGACAAAAGGAACCGATACTTGTCCCTTCTCTAATCTTTGCTCCGAGCAAGATACTTCCTGCACCGATATAGGCAGGCCCTTCTATCCGGGTATGTGACTGAATGGCAACATCCTCATCCATATAAATAGGTCCCTTCCTGGCATCTAAGACCACAAAAGCATCTATTTGGCTATGCTTGCCAACATAAACGTCTTTTTGATTATAGATTTTGACTGAGGATTCAACTCTCTTTTCAAAATCTTTTTTCTTTACCTGAATTAGTTTATTGAAATCTTTTTCAATTTGCCCAGGATTTAACTTGATAAAATCCCAGAGATAATTTAAGATTTCAGATTTAATCTCTACTGTTTTTATCTTTTTTATTATCGACCTAATTTTATCTTTCTGGTATAAGGTTTTAGCCTCATCTTCATATTTTTTGAAATCTTCACCTCTTAAACTCAAGGCCACCAGTTCACCCTTAAATGTAAACCCTTTCTCTTTTTCAGAATAATTTATCTTTGGAGGAAGCTTATTTCCTGCTAATATACGCCCATTAATAAAAAGGAGCTGGTCTTCTTTTTTAATACTGAAGTTATTAACTTTGCCAAAGCTTTTTTGCCTCAAGACCTCAGCTAAATAATCCCGACATAAAAGGATAACCTCAGCTTCAGGATAAAGAGAAATAAGTTTATCCTTTAATTTTGTAATCCCGCATAGAAGCTCATAAACCGGACGATTATAGGTCAGAGGGTAAAAGTTTGTAAATTTATCATCCTCGAAGATAAAAAGCTTTTTTGCCATATCTACTTCTCCTTCAATCTGTAGGGACAGAATCCGCCTGAGGCGGATTCTGTCATTACAATCTCTACTACCGAGCCTTGAGGGCTCAGCTACGCGTTTATTTTTTAATCTTTCATCTGTCATTTGACAAAATTCATCCCCCTCAATCTTTTAACCCTCTCCTCAGTCGGAGGATGAGTAGAAAAAAGAGCATTCAACTTACCTCGGTGATCCAGTAAAGGATTGACTATATAAAGATGGGCAGTGGCTTTATTAGCCACTTCTAATGGCTCAGTATCTTTTGAGATTTTCTCTAAAGCCGAAGCCAGCCCTTCTGGATAACGGGTAAGGAGTGCTCCTGAGGAATCTGCTAAATATTCCCTCTGTCTGGAAATGGCGAGCTGAATCAACTTGGCAATCACCGGAGCTAAAATCACCAGGATCAAAGCTAAGAGGATAAAAATCGCATTCCCGCCACCTCTTCTATCTCTTCTCCCTCTTCCGTAGAAAAAACTTCTACCCATCCAGTCAGAAAGCAAAGCCACAGTTCCAACCAAAACCACTACTAAAGTCGCATAGCGGATATCAAAATTTTTTATATGCGACATCTCGTGAGCAATCACACCTTCCAGTTCCAGCCGGTCCATCTTCTGCAAAAGACCAGTTGTAACAACAATGGCTGAATTCTGTGGATTTCTTCCAGTAGCAAAAGCATTCGGGGCCGTATCGTCGATAATATAGGCTTTAGGCGCAGGAACTCCAGCCCCGATAGCCAACCCTTCAATAACATTATGAAGATAAGGATTTTCCTTGGGATCAACCGGCTTTGCCTGACTTATCCCTAAAACCATCTTATCCCCATAGAAAAATGTAACAAAGGAGATAACCATAGCAACCACCAGAGCAATGATAAGTCCTGCTTCACCCGATTGATAAGCTTCACCAAAAACCCACCCTAAAAAAAGGAGGAATACAATAAAAAGAAAGAGAAGTAAAAAGCTTTTTCTCTTATTCTCTGCAATCTGCTCGTAGATCATAAAAGTCTATAGTCTAAAGGCTAAAGTCTTAAGGCTAAAAAATAAAAAGTTATTTTATTTCCTCGTAATCCTTCCCGCCATAAGTTGATTTCTCATTGTAGTTCTTTGTTGCATTTAGATATACTTCAACTTCAATTAGCTCATCTTTG
>JAZDLB010000315.1:0-4189 GCA_043802565.1 Candidatus Zixiibacteriota bacterium
GGGGAGGGGCTTGTTGAGTCTTGCGAAATCCCGCTTCGCGGGGTCCCCTCCCGATTTATTTCTTGAAAGTAGCGTCCAGGTTTATCCTGGATGTTTTATTTGGGTCAGACTAAAAGTCTGACTTACTAAAACCTCACCCTATCCCTCCCTTTAGAAAGAAGAGGGTAATATGGTAGGGGCACGGCGCGCCGTGCCCCTACACTTATTTTCTGCTCAAGGGAAAATGGAAATTCACTCCTACCGCATATCTGGTCTTTTCCCTTTCATTCAGCCATTCTCTGGTAAGCCATCTTTCGATTTCAAATAAAGCCGAAATATTCTTGGTCAAATTTATCTCGGTACCAAAGTTAAGAGTTGACATAAGGTGTTGCTTATAATCGCGGTCGGATAGAATATAAGGGCCAGCAAGTAACTTGTATTGCCCATATAAAGTGAAAAATCTATTTATGTCCTTGCTTACTAATACAGAGATACTTCCGGGATAATAAAACCAGAATTCAGCTGTTAAAGCAAAGTCTATATACTTATTTTTGTGAGCTTGTATTTTAAGCTCCTCCGATAGAAACCAGAGGGGTTCTCTGTCCTTGTCAACTATATCAGTTAAGAATTTCAATCTTCCTTCTAACCCTACTTTATTTTCCTTGGCTGATCTTCCAA
Source organism: Candidatus Zixiibacteriota bacterium (assembly GCA_043802565.1). Lineage (GTDB taxonomy): Bacteria > Zixibacteria > MSB-5A5 > MSB-5A5 > RBG-16-43-9 > CAZMZF01. The sequence goes on from JAZDLB010000315.1 coordinate 658, forward strand.
TACTCGGTGCTAAGATTAAAAAATAGTGGTTCTCCCATTGATTATTCCAATGGCGAAGAACTTCATACCTGTAAAGACCTGTAGCAAGACCTATCCCATCTGTGGTCTTGGCGGTCTGTAAAGAGGAAAAACAGCTCAGGGAACTGATTATGAAAACTAATAAGAGAAGATAAATAAAGGTTTTAATATGATTCATTTTCTTAAATCTTTGAGACGCGTAGCCGTCCGCCTTTGGCGGATCAAGACTCGGCTCTATTAGTTCCGAATTTGTCATAAAGACTCAAAATCGGGGATCCGTAGGACTGGAGACCAACAGAAAGCGTATTTTCTGGAGTGCCCATAGGGCGTTGTCAAAACTTGCAACAACAAGTTATTGCACTCCAATCAGGGCGAGGAAACCTCGCCCCTACTTTTTTCCCCAGAGCAAAAGGGTTGGGTCAATCTTCTGATTTTTTAATTCTGGTTTATCCTCAAAACTCTTTAAAACCTCTTGAGCAGTTTTTCTTAATTTAGACGATTTTATCTTTTGAATCAAGCTTTTTTCCTCTTTTAAACGGGCATTCCAGATTTTCTTTCTTAACTCTTTTGGAAACTTAATGGAATTGTAATTTATAATCTTAGATTTGATCTGTTTTAATCCAGCTTTTTTTAGAAGGTTTTTGTAAATCTCTGGTTTCTGAAGGCTAAAGAAATTTATCTTTTTGTCCAGATAATTTAGTTGTATTAATCGGTGATAGAAATATGCAGTTAGGTTTTTCCCTTTAGCATAATAAAAAGTCATAGCTACAAATGGAGCTCCGGGTTTTAGTACTCTAACCATCTCCTTGAAGGGCTTTGAGAGGTTTTTGTTCTTGGAACGCAGTCCGTGCAAGGTATAATGTGAGATAAGGGCATTGAAGTAATTATCCGGAAAAGGTAGTTTCCACAAATCTGCTATTTGAGGATGAAAATTATTTCTTCTGATTTTAGTGCGAACATTTTTTATCATCTCAGTGGAGGAGTCGATAGTATAAAAAGTCTGCTCAGGTTTTAAAAGGTTATCTATGAGCTTCTGAGTGAAATTTCCCTGTCCGGTTGAACATTCTAAGATGAGGTTGCCTTTTAGAAGATTTAATCTTTTAACTGATGAGATTTCTTTCTCTAATCTTTGCTGGATGATTTTAGAATATTCTTTAGCTTCTTTCAGTGTTAAACCAAATTGCTTTTTTAGATTCCGAATTTCTTTCTGGATCTTATTCATTTGATTTTCGCATTTCGTAGTGCGTCCCGCCTGAGGCGGATTAGACTCGCTTAAGCGACCCTTAAAGGGTCGCACTACTTCATCTCCTGGTTGGGGCAGGAGTTCAACTCCTGCCCCAGCTATGGAGACGCATTCTATGCGTCTCTACGTTTCTTTATAATAAAAATTCCCCAGAAAATCAAGACTGCACCTATAATCTGGATTAAAGATAATTTCTCACCAAAAATGATAAAGGCTAAAACAGTTGCAACCACTACCTCCCAGGTGGCAACTATTCCAGCACGACTGGCTTCCAAGTATTTCAACCCTTTAGTATAAAAAGAATATCCTAAGAGGGTTGGAACTATCGCTAAGGTGAAAATAAAAATCCAGGCAGTTACAGGATAATTAAAATTTAGCAATGTTTGAGGTCCTCGAAATAATAATAGGAATAAAGCTCCAAAACCTAAGGCATAAGAAACAACGGTCCAGGAATCGTATTTGAAAGTCGCCTTTTTACCAAAAAGAGTATAAGATGCTGCTCCTAAACTGCAGAATAGACCATAGATAATCCCTTTTAAATTAAATTTTAAGACTGAAGGATTATATATTTGCACTACCAATAAACATCCTAAAAAGGTTAATAAGAGTGCCACAATTTTTTGTTTATCTAACTTTTCATTTAAAATAAACAAAGAAAACAAAAGCACCCAGGCCGGATAGGTGTAAACGAGGATAGTAGCCAGGGCTACAGAGGTATATTTTATAGCATAAAAGAACAAGATAAAAGTCATAGTCACACTTAAAAATCCATAGAGAGCAAAGAAAGGGAGGTCTTTTAATTTTAGTTTGAGTTTCTCGGGCCTAAATATGGCAAGAGTTCCGATTAATAATATGGTGGCAATAATTCCTCTGTAAGCTACTATTTTTATCGGGTCAGTTTCATATTGATAGATTGCTCTGCCTAAAACTCCAATGCTTCCCAAAAGGGTTGCACCCAGAAGGATGAAGAAATAACCTTTAAGGTCTCTGGTCATTAAGTCCGGTGATTAAGGATAAATGAATTCATAGGTTTTTCGTAGCGTCCGACCTTTATGTCGGACGTTTCAGCTTTAGACCCAGGTTGAGGGCTACCCATACGGGCAAGCTGTGGGTTTACCGTTTTAAAGGCATCACTGTTCTGCTTGAAAATGGAAAGCTACAATTCCAGAACCAACTGAAAATTGTAGGGGCATCCCGCCGTTGGCGGGACAACGTGCCCCTACGAATCTCTTCTCCTGACACATATCAACCGTTAGGAAACAGAAAAGCAGACGGTTGATTGTCAGGCAAATCTTAATTCATTCTTGATTCAGTAAATGCTTTGCTAAGAATTTCTCCATCGCTTCGTAGAAGTCGAATCTATTTTCTTCATTAGCGAAGCCATGGCCTTCATTATCTTTGACCAGATACGGGACATCAATCCCCCTCTTTTTAAGAGCCTCGACTATCTGATTAGACTCATTGATGTTCACGCGAGGGTCTCTTGCGCCCTGAGCAACTAAAAGAGGTGCTTTAATTCTATCCACATGAAAGACCGGTGAAACAGATACAAATAACAGGCTATCTTTAGAAGGATCGCCGACCATCTCATAGAACATATCAAGATAAGGCTTCCAGTATGGAGGAATTGATTTCATAAACGTGAACATATTTGAAACGCCAACATAATCCACACCACACGCATATAAATCCGGGGTAAAGGTAAGCCCGGCAAGCGTAGCATAGCCACCATAACTACCGCCGTAAATGGCAACGCGCTTCGGGTCAGCAATTCCCTGATCGATTAGCCACTTGACGCCATCCGAGACGTCATCCTGCATCTTTTTCCCCCACTGTTTGAACGATGCTTCCCAGAATTTTTTCCCATACCCTGTCGAACCTCTGAAATTCATCTGCAATACAGCATACCCTCGGTTAGCCAGAAACTGGACTTCCGGGTTAAAACCCCAGAAATCCCTTGCCCAGGGACCACCATGAGGATTGACCACCACAGGCAGGTTCTTCTGACCTTTGCCTTTGGGCAGGGTTAAGTATCCATGAATGGTTAGACCATCCCGGGACTTATAGGAAATCGGCTTCATCTCGGTTAAATCGTTCTCGTTTAACCAGGGATTCCTCTCTGCCAGTTTGGTTAGCTTATCTGTGCTTTTATCATAAAGATAGTATGATCCCAAGGTACGGTCGCTAATTGTTCGGACAGTGAAGACATTCTCGTTTTTGTTGTTAAAGGTGATGAATACCTCGTATCCGGGAAGCTGTTTCTGCAGTTTC
>JAZDLB010000316.1:0-2044 GCA_043802565.1 Candidatus Zixiibacteriota bacterium
CCTAAGAACATAATATCTTCGGAATAGTCTTTAGCTAAGTTGGGGCGAGAGTATTTTAAATACTTCCTGATAGCTTTTATCCCTTTTTTGCCTATGGGAACAAACCTTTCCTTGTTCCCTTTCCCGATTATCCGCACTAAAGAAACCTCTGGCAGAAACCCCTCCCTTTTGAAATTTAAAAGCTCTGAAATCCTGACCCCGGTAGCATACAGGAACTCTAAAATAGCCTTATCCCTTTTTCCTAAATCATTTTCTGCAAAAGGTTGCTCTAAGATTTTTTTCATTTCATCCGGGGTCAAAGTTTGAGGTAATCTTTTGCCTATCTTAGGAGAGTCGATAGTCTCAGCCGGGTTGGAATCAGAGTAATCTTCATTCAGAAGGAAGCTATGGAAACTTTTGATGGCTGAAAGATTTCTGGAGATAGAGGTGGACTTGAGTTTTTTTCGATAAAGAGTATAGATAAATTCGGATATATTCTCTGGCCTTACCGCTCTGAAGTCTGATATTTTTTTCTTTTTTAGATAATTAAAATACTTTTTCAAATCCAGGCGGTAACTTTCCAGAGTGTTTTGCGACAAACCCCTGGACAGGCGCAGATGATGCAGGAAATCATCCAATCTTTTCTGAATTTCCAAATCTTTATCCCTCTTTTAATACTGGTGTAGAGACGCATTCAATGCGTCTCTACAATACTGCGCTCCCTCAGAATGACAAAAAATCACAGACGCATAGCGATACGTCTCTACAATACTTTTATCACAATCATAGTCAGGTCATCCTGACCGGGTTTGTTCTCGGTGAAATCCTTTACTTCCTCGAAGATTTTGTTCTGGATCTCCCTGGCTTTTAAATTGGAGTTTTCTAAAAGTATCTTTTCCAATCTTTTTGTTCCGAACTCCTCTCCCGCTTTATTTTTAGCCTCTGTTACACCGTCAGTATAGAATAAGATAAGGTCTCCCGGATTCAGACCTAAAACCATTTCCTTATAATCATGATTCTGAAGAATACCCAGAGCTACTCCCCCTTCAGTCAGATACTCGATTGTGCCTTCCTTTCTCCTTAAAATCGGAGGATTATGTCCAGCATTGGAGAAGGTGAAGGCTCTATTTTTTATATCTAAAACTCCATAGACTGCGGTAACGTAGTTTTCTCTTTCTATGCTTTCATACAGCAGATTATTAACCTTAAAAAAGATAGTACCGATAGCATAATTATTTCTAATTTCCGCCTTCAAGCTTGCTCTGAAAGATGCCATAATCAAAGCCGCAGGTATTCCCTTGCCAGAGACATCTCCGATAACAATCCCGATCTGGTCTTCAATAATGGGGATGAAATCATAATAATCTCCACCCACCTGTTCAGATGGGATATTTATCCCGGAGATATCTAAACCGGTCAATACTGGATCTTTTGGGGGAAGAAAGCTTTCCTGAATCTTTCGGGCAATTAGAAGTTCTTCCTCCAATTTTTTCTTTATCAGGATTTCTTCATGCAATCTGGTTCTCTCTATGGCCACAGCACAATGGCTGGCAAAAGCGGTTAAAAGGTTCATATCCTCAGAATCATAAGTGTTTACCCGATCGCTTTCCAGATTGAAAACCCCGATAGTCCTTTGGTCGGTTATAATCGGTGCCACTATCTCAGATTTAGTCTCGTGTCGAGCCTCAATATATCTCGGATCTTTTTCCACATCCGGAACGATCACAGTCTGCCTGTTCTCAGCTACCCAGCCGACCAATCCCTGTCCCATTTTCAATTTTAGATCCGGAACTATGGCTGGATCAAACCCTCTGGTTTTTATCTCGCCAACCTCCCTCTTTTCCTTATCTATCAGGAAAATAGCGGCTGCATCATATTTAACGAGCCTTTTCAAGGAATCTAAGATCAGCTCCAGAACCTCATCTAAATTCAGAGAGGAGGAGATTAATCTATCCACATCTAAGAGGATCTCCTTCTCCATGGTTTCTTTTCTGGCTTTACGATAAAGGTAGGAATTATCCAGAGCGATCGCTACCTGATCGGCTAAGGAGGAGAAAACCTTCAA
>JAZDLB010000317.1:0-2141 GCA_043802565.1 Candidatus Zixiibacteriota bacterium
GTTAAAAGGGCAATGACCCCCAGGACTGAGGTGGTAGGTTTAGAGATAAGCTCAGACCAGAAAACAGTATTACGGACCGTTACTGAAGAGGGATATTCTCGTTTACCAGTTTATAAGAATAACTTAGATAATATCCTGGGAATAATTCATGCCAAAGATGTAATCACTATTTTACAGCACAGTGACCTGATTATCCTTGAGGATATTATAAGAAAGCCTTATTTTGTCCCGGACTCTATGAAGATAAGTGAGCTTTTGAGAGAATTTCAAAAAAGAAGGTCTCAGATGGCTATGGTCTTAGATGAGTTTGGAGGGACGGCTGGACTTATAACCTTAGAAGATATAATCGAGGAAATAGTGGGAGAAATAGAAGATGAATATGACGAGGAAAGAAAGGAGATAGAGACTTTAGCTGATGGTTCTGCCATTGTCCGGGGCTCTATCCCTCTAAGGGAGCTAAACGAAAAACTCAAGCTCAATTTACCAGAGGAAAAATTTGAGACCTTAAACGGGCTTTTAATTAACACCTTGGGAAGGATACCCATCTTAGATGAAAAAATAGTGCTTTTCGAAATAGATTTTCATATTTTAGAGAAGACGGGGCATCACCTGCAGAAGTTAAAGATAAATAAAAAAGAGAAGGAAGATGTTTGAGAGCATAATCGAACCAGTAGGGAAATGGATTATAGAGACCATCTCCAGCCTGGGTTATTCCGGCATAATCTTAACTATGGGAATTGAGTCTGCCTGTATCCCTTTACCCTCTGAGATAATTATGCCTTTCTCCGGATATTTAGTTTACACCGGAAGATTTAATCTTCTCTGGGTCTCGGTGGCTGGGGCATTTGGCTGTGTGCTTGGTTCTTTAGCCGCATACTGGGCAGGAATCATATTAGGAAGACCTTTTATAGAAAAATATGGAAAATATATTTTGATCTCCCATCGGGATTTAGATACTGCAGATAGATGGTTTAAAAGATATGGTGATTGGGCCATCTTTTTCTCCCGTCTTCTGCCGGTGATAAGGACTTTCATCTCCTTGCCGGCTGGAATTGCCAGAATGAACTTCCCCAAATTCATTTTATATACTTTTTTAGGCTCGCTACCCTGGTGCTTTGCCTTAGCTTTTGTAGGAAAAATCCTGGGAGAAAACTGGCAAAATATCAGGACTTATTTCAGAGGAGCAGATATTATAATCGTTATTGTTATAATCTTAGGAATTGCATTTTTTATCTATCGACACCTGAATTTCAAACAAAATTCAAAGGGGGTTTAAAGTATATGGACATATTAAACTATTTTCTAACTGTTTTTGTATCCCTCTTTTTAGTTGTAGATGTGATAAGTAACGTCCCTATCTTTTTATCCTTAACTCAAGGGTATGAGAAAAAGGAAAGAAGGGATATGGCTAAAAAAGCAATACTGATTGCTTTATTAGTCCAGTTGCTGTTTGTCATCTTCGGGAATTATATCTTCCGCTACTTAGGAATAAAGAACTATTCTTTCTCCATCGCTGGAGGGATTTTGCTTGCCATCGTAGGGGTGGAGATGCTCTTTGGCCACAAAACCAGAACCGAATACTCCGAAAATGGATCCATAGGACAGGAGGAAGATAAAGCCGAAGAAAAGGAGAATATCACCGTTGTCCCCTTAGCCATACCTTTACACACCGGACCTGCCTCGATCTTGGCTGGTATGATTCTTTTTAACCAGCCAGAAAAATTCGACCTTAAAGGAAATGAGCTTTATCTTTTCAAAGCAGTTTTCATCTTATCCACTGTTTTGGTCTATTTCCTTTCCCTTTTCATCCTTTTAAGGTCTGATTTAATCTTGAAATTCCTCAAACCCATCGGGATGAAAGTTTTAACCCGCATAATGGGGCTTTTAATCCTTGCCCTTTCAGTTCAGTTTGTAATAAACGGGATAAAAGAAGCGTTAGGGTGATTCGGGAATCGAAAGTTAATCCATTCCATTTTTTTACTTGACTTATTCAGGGATTATATTAAATTATTTTCAGGAAGGGGAAGGAGGTTTACATGAAAAAGTTTAAAATAATCTGGTTAGGGGTGTTTATTTTTGTTTTTTTCTATGCTCATTTAGGAAACCCTTATGAGAAGAACCCTGCAGAACCCATATTAGAA
>JAZDLB010000318.1:0-3545 GCA_043802565.1 Candidatus Zixiibacteriota bacterium
GGTGGGCTACCATTCCCGATGGAAGGCTGAAGTCTCAAGACCCTGGTGGCCTTCCGCTACATTTTTAAAGCTACAAGCTACTAGCTCCAAGCTCTTTTTCTTCTTTCAATCCATATTCCTGCAATTTATTCCTCAGGGTGCGGGAGGAAATCCCCAGAACCTCTGCTGCTTTGGTTTTGTTTTTACCATAGATTTCCAGGGTTTTAAGGATTAAGGCTTTTTCCATATCTGCGATCGTACAACCCACTTTTAATCCTGAATCGTCATATTCTGCTTTTTTCAAAAATAGCTCAGGAGGAAAATCCGATGGCATAAGGATTTTGTTTTTAGTGGTAACCACTGCCCTTTCGATATAGTTTTCTAATTCCCTTACATTCCCGGGCCAGTGATATTCAAGAAAAAGCTGATAAACCTTTTCTGAAATCCCTTGAACATTCTTCTTGTTTTCTTGATTATATTTCTGCAAAAAATGTTCAGCCAAAATAGGTATGTCCTCTTTTCTTTCCCTCAAGGGAGCTAAATGAATCGGTATAACATTCATCCGGAAAAAAAGGTCCTCCCTGAACTTCCCTTGCTTTATCCGCTCCTCTAAATTTTTATTAGAGGTCGAGATTATCCTCACATCCACCTGAATAGAATATCCTGAACCCACCCTTTCAAATTCTCTTTCCTGCAAAACCCTTAAAAGCTTAGCTTGTAGCCCTGGGGTTATTTCGCTTATCTCATCTAAAAGCAAAGTCCCCCCATCAGCCATCTCAAACCTACCTCTGGTCTGGCGGATTGCTCCGGTAAAAGCACCTTTCTCATGACCGAAAAGCTCGGATTCTACTAACCCTTCGGGAAGGGCGGCACAATTTATCTTGATAAAGGGACCCTCTTTTCTGGAGCTATTATAGTGAATCGCTTTGGCGATAAGCTCTTTGCCAGTTCCGGATTCACCACTAAGCAGAACCGAGGAGCGACTATCCGCAATCATATCCACCATTTCAAAGATCTTCTGCATCTGAGGAGATTTCCCGATTATGTTCTGAAATCTATATTTGCCCGCTACCTCAGTTTTCAACATCCGGTTTTCAATCAAAAGCTTTTTATACTCAAAAGCTTTTTTGACTATCAGCTCGATCTCATCTGCAGAGAATGGCTTCATAATATAGTCGAAAGCGCCTAATTTCATCGCCTCAACTGCATTCTCCACTGTGCCGAATGCAGTCATCATAATAATTTTAGTATCCGGGCAACTTTCCTTAGCCGCCTTCAGAAGCTCCATCCCGCTCAGTTTAGGCATCCTTATATCAGAGACAACCACATCATATTCTTTCTGCTTTAATTTATCCAGAGCCTCATCTCCACTGGAAGCTAATTCCACTAAATAATTTGACCGGGTAAGGGTTTCACTCAAAAAATCCTTGGTTAGATTATCATCATCCACCACTAAGACTCTTCTCTCCAACAATTCTCTTCGCCTCCTTTTTTCGCGTAGCGGAGGTTTTAGACCTCCGCCGAGCCTTAAAGGCTCGGCTACGTGTTTTAATAACGAGATTCTTTCAGGGTCGCAAAGCAAAGCCAAAGTCTCAAGACCTTGATGGCCTTTTCCCACAGCTTGACTACATACTGTTTTCTCTCTACTGTCAACTTTTTATTCACAGAAGTTTCACCCATTTTTAGGAAACAATACCGTTACCGTAGTCCCCTTCCCTAACTGGCTATCTATCTCTATTTCTCCTTTATGTGCCTGCACTATCTTTTTTACCGTAGAAAGCCCCAGGCCAGTACCTTTTTCTTTGGTGGTGAAAAATGGAGTGAAAAGTTTATTTCTTATCTCCTCAGTCATCCCGATACCATTATCCTTAATCTTCAAGCTAACCATCGGTCCAGCAGACCGACCTGGAATTTTCCCTTCTGCATACACCGACTCAATACCTGCAAATATCTGGATTAACCCTCCTTCTGGCAATGCCTGGGAGGCATTATATAGAAGATTTAAAACTATCTGTTTGAACTTCTCACTATCCAGAAGGCAGTTAACTCTTGTATTGGTATAGAGCCGTTCAATTTTAATGTTCTTTTTCCCCCTGCTAAGATCCATTTCAAAAAAACTCACAACCTCATCCAAAAACCTGGCAAAATCTATGGGCCTTAAATCTAATTTTATACTCCGGGTATAATCTAAAAGATTCATCACGATTCGATTTAAAATCTCCACTCCCTCCATAATTTTCTTTGCATAATTCCTTCTGGGATCATGTTCCTCGATATCGCGATAGAGTAAATCAGCAAAGCCTAAAATCCCATTTAAAGGATTCTTGACCTCATGGGCAACTGTAGCCGCCATCTCACCTAAGGCGGCTAAAGTTCTTACCCTGGCTATTTCATCTTCCAGTTTTTTAATCTTGGAAAGATCAAAGAATACTTCCACCACACCCAAGAGGTTATCCTCACCATCCTTCAAAAGAGAAGTTGAATAACCCAGGGGGATTTTGGTCTCAAATTTAGTAATGATCTCTTTCTCTTCATTCAAATGAGAGTTACCCGACCGCATAGTATAAATTGGAGTAGCTTGAAGATTAATTCCCTTACCCATAAATTCTAAGTAAGGTCGATTTAAAACCTCTTCTGCTTTATATCCGGTGATCTCCTCTGCAGCTCGATTAAAAAGGGTTATCCTCTCATCTAAATTTACCACTAATACTCCGGAAGTCAGGCTTTCCAAAATATTATTCAGGTAATTGGTAACCTTTTCTTTTTCAACTAAACTTTCCCTGAGCTTGAGATTGGTCTGTTCTAATTCCAGGTTTAAATTTTCAAATTTCTCTTCTAAATCCTTGTAAGCCTGGTGAAGTTTCTGGATGATCTTGTTAAAAGATGAATAGGAGTCAGCAAAGGCTTCTAACTGTTCCTGGGTTATCTCTCCTTTTCCCTCTTCTGCCATTTAACTACTCCCATCTAATTTTTTGAAATATAAATAAATTACCGGGGATTGCAACAGAAATCTTTATACTGTTATTAATGTTTTCACTAAAACCAATTCAGCTTAAATTTTCAACTATCTTTTCCAGCCCTTTTTCTTTCTCTTGCAAAAGATTTGCTTTATCTTCTAATTCCCGGTGTAATGTCTTGAGTTGCTCGATTATCTGAGGGGCAGGTTTTTGAGAATTAGAAGGATTGTAATTAGAAATACTGTCCGTTATCTTCTGAATCAACTTTACACTTTTGAGTCTTTTCTCAATAAGTAAGTCAATAAAATCATCATCTGTTTCTCCGGATTGAAGAGCAGAAAGGAGTTTATCCGTAAGAATTAAAACTTTATTATATTCTTTAAGTAATTTATGGTAAGAATTAAGGAGGTTAGAGCTCATAGTAATGATTTGGAATTATTATAAAGAATTGAAGAAAAAATTTAAAGTCTTTCTAAAAGCTCCCCTTTTTTAAGCTCATATTCTTTATCGCTGATCAGTCCCTTCTCTTTTAATTCACCTAATTTCTTAATCTGTTCAATGATTACAGAATCAGCCGGCTTTGGTTCTCTGGCATAAAGAGCCCCTCCG
>JAZDLB010000319.1:0-4056 GCA_043802565.1 Candidatus Zixiibacteriota bacterium
AGAAACTTTTCTTCCCAGGACTAAAGTCTCTAAAATACAAGGAGATTGCAGAAGCTGATTTTCAATCTCCTCTGGATAGATATTTTTCCCGGCGCTTGAGACGATGACATTTTTTCTTCTTCCCGCTATATAAAAATACCCCTCCTTATCTTTCCATCCTAAATCACCAGTGCAAAGCCAGCCATCTTTTAAAACCTTATCTGTTTCCTCTTTATTATTATAATAACCTTTCATAATCATATTCCCCTTAGCTATAATTTCACCCACCCCATTCTTATCTGGCTCAAATATCTTAAGCTCTGCCCCTGGGATGGATTTGCCCACGGATGAGTATTTAGGTTGGTTATATGGATTCAGAGTTAAGATAGGTGAAGTTTCAGTCAAACCATAGCCCTGGAGAAACTTAATTCCTAAAAGGTCGAAACATTCCGGGATCATAGCAGGGAGAGGAGCTGCTCCGCTTATTAATATCCTTATACAGGAAAGGCCAGCTTTCTCCCTTGAATTTTTAAAGATCGCCTTTCCCAAATTTATACCGGTTAATTTTTTAAAAATTTTCACAAAACTAAAACAGAGCTTAAAAGATGTTCGGGTTAAAAAAGATTTTTTCTGGATATTTTTTCTTAAACCGGTGAAAAGCTTCTCATACAAAAGAGGAACTCCAATTAAAAGAGTGACACCAGCATTCTTTATATCCTCCAGAATCTCTTTAGACTTCAAACTCCGTGCATAAGTAACCCTGGAGCCACTAGAAAGTGGAATTATGAGCCCGGCCGTACATTCTAAGGTATGATGCAAAGGAAGAACCGAAAGGAAATTATCCTCAGGAAAAAGTTCCAGAGCCTCTTTTGTCCCCCAGACATCAGAAAGTATATTCTTATGAGTGAGCATCACCCCTTTTGACTTCCCGGTTGTGCCTGAGGTATAAATTATAACTGCAACATCATCCGGTAGAACTTCGGGCAACTCAGATTTATTCTCCTCACCTTTACCTGAGACTTCTGAAAAAGAAAATATCCCTTTCTCCTTTTTCTCGTCAATACATATAAGAAACCCAAAGTCAGGTATCTTTTTAGTGGTTTGAAATATCTCAGTTATGAATTTGCCAGAGGTAACCAGACCTTTCATTCCTGAGTCTTTGATTAGAACCTCTAACTCTAAACATTTTAAAAGTGGATCCAAAGGCACTACTATACCACCTGAGCTTAGAATTCCCAGATAAGCGATTCCCCATTCAGGTCGATTCTCAGAAAGGAGTCCCACCTTATCACCTTTCTTTATCCCTAAGGTGCTTAAACCCCCTGCAAAAAGAATTACCTTATTTTCAAGCTCTGTATAATTGTATGAATAGAATTTTCCATCTTTCCAGGCAGATAAAGCAACAGAATTAGAATAAATCCCGGCACTCCTTTTAAGCATCTGGGGAATAGTAAAATCTTTAAGCTCTTTTTTATCTAAGAGTTCATCCATATTTTTTTATCTCATTTACTATACTATTCTATTTGGAACCTATAATTGTCAAGAGATTTCTTCATTTTGTCGGAACCTTAAAGTCAAATCTTGTTCGGGAGGTAGGGGCATCCGCCTAAGACGCCGTGCCCCTACCAAGATTGTTTTCCTTCCGTTGTTCATATTCTCTTATTGCATCAATTATAGGTTGAATCTTCTTCATGACTTTCGCTTGCTCTTTTTCACTCATTTTTATTGCTCTGTTGCCTGATCCGGGTTTCCACGGTTTCATATATTTTTTCCACAAACGATAAGTTACAGAATCTGGATTAGATGGTGGATAACTCCCATAATTATACGCACGGTTAAGCTTTTCTTCTTCAGTTAAATTAGTCCCTTCACTAGACAACCATTTTAAGTCTTTCTTTAGAACTTCCCGATCCACGAATTCCTGATCATTTCTTAACAATAATGGACAAATATCTCTGTGAAATCTATCTCCGGAAGAAAAAACCATACAGAGAGGTAAGTAGTAAAGATACATTAAATCAATTGGGTTAGTAGACTTTGTAGAAATTAGATTTAATGCTATACCATAAGAAAATAGTATCTGAAAAAGTATTAGAAAATAGTCAGAAATAGAGTGGATTCATTTAGACATTGTAGCCAGATCTACAACGAAAAATCAACAGCTTACACTTTGGTGAGACCAGCCCTGCAAAATAAATATTTCTGAACTCTCTTCAAATTCTCTTTACAAAACGAAACGGTTGGAGATGTCTATATGTTAAGGACCTCCAAACCCACTCCACAGGGCCAAACATGAAGTGTTTCAGCCACCAAAAACTCCCTAACAATTGAGTTGCCCATATGACCGTAATCAGGATAGGGAAATATGACCTCTCAACCTGGCTAAATAGTCCCAGACCGTATCCATAGAAGACGGTCGTAAAGATAATAGTCTGCAGAAGATAGTTTGAAAGCGCCATTCGACCTACAGCTGCAAATCTCTTGAATAGCCCTGTTAGAAAACCGGATTTGCAGAGCAGAATCATAATGGAGACATAGGCAAAAGCAAGGAAGATGCTCCCAAAATAGTTATAATGTGCATCCTGTTGGAAACGGGCTATGATATCGAAATTATGAGACATAAGAGCATTGACGCCATAAATACAGAGTGGCAAACCAAGAACAAAGCCAAGAACAGCTACGATTAGATAGAAGCGGATTGACTGTTTACCTGAGAAGAAACCGGTTTTCATTAAACCCATCCCCAGTAGCATTAATCCCCCTATGCGCCAAATAACCATAAATATTAACGCCTGGGTCTGTATAATAAGGGTATGCGGAGCACGTATTTTAAGGGCATCCCAGAAATCGCCTTTATATCCTGCTATTTCTCGAGCGATCATATCAGGAGTTGGCACAAAGGCAGTACTTATACTACGCCAGGCTTCAGACATTGCTGCCTGGATTGGTTCAGGTGTTTTACCAGCTGACTGCGCCATCTCTACTTTTTTAGCTGCGTCTTTAAACATGGCGAACTGGAAACCTGCTCCTAACTGAAGCAGGGCTCCGAATAGTAAGAGGATCGCACCAAATATTATCAGGAACTTGCTCGAGCGGCGCCGAAACAAAAAGAGAATTAATCCGCAAACCGCATACGGAACGAGGATGTCTCCGTACCAAAAAAGATAGCTGTGGACCAGACCAATGAAAAGGAGCCAGAGAGTGCGGCCATAGTAGATTTTCCCCGGTTTCAATCCAGTTTTCTCACCCTTGGTCTGGATCAAGACGATGCCAGCGCCGAAAAGCATCGCGAAAATCGACATCATCTTCTCGTAGAAGAAAACAGTTGACCATTGCCAAACTGTTTTACTTAGCCCCTCAAATCCTCCGGCAATCCGAGGATCAAAAAACACACTACCGGGGAGCGCAAAATACTCGATGTTGATTACCAGAATACCCAGCAAAGCAAAACCACGGAGAGCGTCAAGCGTTAGCATTCGCTCTGTTGGATTTACCGGCGATAGTTGGTTTAAGGTATCCATAGTCTGGCAAAGCAAAGTAGGTCAGGAGTCTCTGACTCCTGACAACCTAATCTAAGTATCAGGAGCATAAAGCTCCTGACCTACAAAACTATTTCTTTTACGCAGATTTGTCTGGTTAAGTTTCAAGATAATGTGTGAAACAACAGACAAAAGCAAAGACAACCTAATCTATTATTATAAAAATATCTTTATTTTTGTGCCGTATATAGTTAATATTGTTAGAGTCGCAGGATGGTTTTAATTTTATTGATTAAATAGAAAATAATAGACCACAAAAAACTTGGAGGATAAAATGGGTAACTATCGTATACCCCAGCCGGTCAATGAGCCGGTCTATAGTTACGCTCCTGGCTCACCGGAGCGGGAGAAAATAAAAACGGCTTTAAATGAGTTGAAATCAAAACAGATCGAAGTACCTCTGGTGATTGATGGTAAGGAGATTCGCACTGATAAGAAAGTCAAAATCACAGCACCGCATGACCATAACCTGGTTTTGGGTTATGCTTATCATGGCAGTAAAAAAGAGATACAACTGGCAATTGATTCAGCACTCAAA
>JAZDLB010000320.1:0-7036 GCA_043802565.1 Candidatus Zixiibacteriota bacterium
GAGAGGTATCATAAACAGCAATCACCAATTGCGCTTCTTTTAAGAATAATTCTTTCTTCTACGAAAATTGGGGATACCGTACTAGACCCCTTTGCAGGTACAGGAACGACGTTGGTTGTTTCCGAGCAACTCGGGAGAAAATCCATTGGAATTGAGATTGATATTGAAAATGTAAAATGTATTAAAAATCGTTTGAAACGAATTAGTAAATCAGATAATATATCTCGATTTTATAATGATTATATTTATACGGAAAATCTGAAAGAAATATGGGATATTGAATTTGCACCAGCTATACCGAAAAAAGAAGAAATGTTAACATTGTTTGGAAAATAATGTATTCTATTTATCATTTTTTTCAATCTTTAGTCCAGCAAAAACATCTTTTTAAAAAGGTTAAAAAGCTGGATAAATTTCCATTTAATAAGAAAATTTTATCCTGTAAAAATGATGGTGTTTTTCCTGATATGGCTATTCGTCTTAATAAAGATAGAAAAATATTTACAGGTGGTGAATTAATAGAGCTAAAAGACAGCGATTCTTATACTGTTTCATCTTTTAATTCAACCATCCCTTCCAGAAGTAAAAAGATTGGCGATATAATTTCTGGGGTGAATAGTATAATTAAGCAACAAATGGAAGATGCTGGCAATGACATTTTCTCTTTACCTATAAGAGATGTATATTATCTTGTCAGAGGAAGAAAAAAGAACCATACAAAAATTTGTCTTATTTATGGCAGTTTTTTTGAAACAATTAGTATAGAGAACTTGATAAGCCAGTCTTTTTCACAGGTTTTAGAAGAACGATTAAAAGAGAGTGAAAAAATAGTTTCAGATGACTTTAAGCAAACTCTTTTATCTATCTTTTCTCAACAGGATAATTTTAGTAAGGTTAGAAATGTAGAAAAGGCATCTGTAAAATTGCGGTTTAGGATTATGACCGAGGTAAAAGCAGAAGGGAATATATTAAATTCAAAAAAATATCCAGAAATAAAAGATGATACTTTGAATTTTGTTTTACCATGTCATGATGGAAATGAAGAAAATAAAATAATTGAAAAAGCGGAATATGTTTTTAGTAAAACTGAATTGAACCAATTTAGCATTTTTAAAATTAAACATCATTTTAATGGGTATTTTCTTGTTTTGCAAATACCATTATAGATATTCGTTTATTTCTGCATTATAATTTTAAAAATAAACTATGGCAACAACATAATTTACGGCAGGTTTTCGAACAGCACATAACATCGGATAAACGGCTCGGCTTTTGCAGAGTTTCGACCCAAATTGCCTTCGGCAACTTCGTTTATCTGCGAACCGTTAGCCAAAATTGTTATACTGTAGGAAGGAGAGAATTATGGGAGCAACAAGCAGTGACATTAAGGGAGGGTACAGAATATGTCCTCATTGTAATGGAAAAACTACTTGCAAGTGTGGGTCATGTGCTGTTCCTCATCCTGAAGGCTTTAGTGTTGTGGTAGAAGGTATTTGTAAGGTTTGTAAAGGATTAGGCCAAGTTCCCAAGTAGAATACAGTAGTTCCTTGCTCGAAGCGGATGTTATCATCCGCATATTTTACTGCTGGGAGCAAGGCATTAACACGGTTAATGCACTCCATATAAAGACAAAAAATGGGGCGACCCGTTGGGTCGCCCCTACATCTCACCTCTTACGCCTTATCCTACGGATCCGCTTCTCGGACTTCTTTTCTTCTTCTTATCTAAAGCCAGCCCTAAAACCTCATCCACCGTTTTCACGAAGACAAACTTGATCTTCTTTTTAATCTCCTCCGGGACTTCCTCTAAATCTTTCTCATTATGTTTGGATAGGATAACCGTCTTTATTCCAGCTCTATAAGCAGCTAATGTTTTCTCCTTTAATCCCCCGATCGGTAGAACCTGTCCCCGTAGGGTTATCTCACCGCTCATCGCCAGATAGGGTTTGACCGGCCGTTCAGAAAGAAGTGAGGTAATAGCAGTTGCCATAGTGATTCCAGCCGAAGGTCCATCCTTAGGGATAGAGCCGGTTGGCACATGCACGTGAATATCATATTTCTCAAAGAAATCCTCCGGGATCCCCCATCTGTGGGAAGTTGAACGCACGTAGGATAATGCAGTTTGAGCAGATTCCTTCATCACCTCACCTAAATGACCGGTTAAGGTTAAGGATCTCTTCCCCTTCATCTTGGTAGCTTCCACAAATAAAATCTCTCCACCCGTAGAAGTCCAGGCTAAACCTGGCACAACCCCAATCTGTGAAGTCCTTTCTAATACCTCCTGGAAAAATTTCGGAGCTCCGAGGTACTCGTGCAGATTATCTGAAGTGATTTCAACCTTCTTAGCCTCATCTGAGGCAACCTTCTTAGCTACCTTTCTGCAAATAGTGGCAACCTCCCGGTCTAAGTTTCTTAATCCTGATTCTTTGGTATAATCATTAATTATCTTTTTAAGCGCCTGGTCCTGAAAAGTAAGATTCTCCTCTTTTAGACCATGATTATCTAACTCCTTTGGTATCAGATATTTTTTGGCAATCTGCAATTTTTCTAAATCAGTATAGCCAGTAAGCTCCAGTACCTCCATCCTATCCCTGAGCACTGCTGGTATCGGATCCAGGATATTAGCAGTGGTAATGAACATAACCTTGGATAGGTCAAATGGAACTTCTAAATAATGGTCTGAAAAGGTGTGGTTCTGTTCTGGATCTAAGACCTCTAACAATGCCGCAGCCGGGTCTCCCCTGAAATCCTGCCCTATCTTATCCACCTCATCTAACATAAAGACCGGATTATTTGACCCTGCTCTCCTGATCCCCTGGAGGACCCTTCCGGGTAAAGAACCGATGTAAGTTCTCCTGTGTCCGCGTATCTCAGCCTCATCATGCATCCCCCCTAAGGAGATACGGTTAAACTTTCTACCTAAAGCCCGGGCTATGGACATACCCAATGAGGTCTTACCAACACCGGGAGGCCCAACAAAGCAGAGAATAGGACCTTTAAGGTCAGATTTAAGCTTTCTTACTGCTAAATATTCTAAGATCCTTTCTTTTACTTTTTCTAAATCGTAATGGTCTTCATCCAGCACTCTTTTAGCTTCTTTTATATCTAAATTATCCTGAGTCCCTGTGCTCCAGGGAAGGTTAACCAGCCAGTCCAGATAGGTTCTTGAGACTGTATATTCAGCCGCTGCCGGGTTCATCTTGGAAAGCCGGTCTAATTCCTTTAAAGCTGCCTCCCTGGCCTCCTGCGGCATTTTAGCTTCCTCTATCTTCTTCTTAAACTCCTCAACTTCCTGGGTTCTCTCATCTGACTCCCCTAATTCCTTTTGTATGGCTTTCAACTGCTCCCTTAATATGTAATCTCTCTGCATCTTCCCCATCTCAGTTGCGGCTTGAGATTGAATCTTGCGGGAAAGCTCCAGGACTTCTACCTCTTTATTAAGATAAAGCGTCAGCTTTTTGAGTCTGTCTTTGACTTCTAAGGTCTCTAAAAGATCCTGCTTCTGAGCTAAGGTAATATTCAGATTAGAGGAGATCAGATCAGAAAGCTTACCTGGATCTTCAATATTCAAAGCGGAGATCTGCAGATCGTCTGGAAGATAAGGGGCCAAGTTAACCACTTTCTTTAAAAGATCAATGATAGTACGATTCAAAGCTTCCATTTCCACAGACTCTTCTATCAGATCTTCCAGAGGCTCTACCCTGGCAGTGAGGAAAGGATCCTCCTTTATGAATCTTTTGATCTTGATCCTGGTAAGTCCCTGAACCAGAAAACGCACGCTCCCATCTGGAAATCTGAGCATCTTTAAAATCGTGCCAGCAGTCCCTATTTTATGGATATCATTCGGGCCAGGATTTTCCAACTCCGGATCTTTCTGAGCAAAAAGCCCGATCACCTTCCCTCCCATCAGGGTATCATCGATCAGCTTGGCATACCTCTGGTCAGTTATAACTAAAGGGATAATCAGCGAAGGAAAGACCACTGTCCCTTTCAAGGGTAATATCGAAAGCTCCTCAGAGATCTTTTTTATTTCATCAGATATTTTTATCTCTTCTTTAATCAAGTTATCCCTCCTCCCTAATTTTATGGAGTGCATCCAGCCATAGACGGGATGCATGCATCCATTGGATGCCCTCCAAAATCATACCTCCTCAATTTTTATCTCTTTACCTTTTATCTTCTTCCCCTTTTTCTTCTTAAGGGTTATCTCTAAAAACCCTTCCTGGTATGTTGCCATGATATTATCCGGGTCCAGATTCTCTGGTCCGATGGATCCGAAGGATAAATAAATATTCCTTTCAAAAGATCCGAAGTTTATCTCCTTATTTCTATATCCTATCCTGGAAGGTTCTGCTTTCTCCATCCTTTCCCCTTTAACTGTTAAAACTTCGTTCGAAAGGGCGATGGAAATATCTTTCTGCTTCATTCCGGCGATTTCTAATAATACTATTACCTCATTTTCAGTCTCGAAAACATCCATAGGCGGTTTCCATAATCTCCTGGAGGTTAAGACCGGTGAATGCCTTATCTTGTAGAAATGGTCAAATAGAATATCCATCTCCTCCTGGATGTGCCGGACATCCTTTAAAAAGTCCTTTTTAAAATCATCCATCTTTTAAGTCTCCTCAAGCGTTTTTGGAGTGCTCCGCCTTTGGCGGAGCCAAAATCAAAGGTAAAGCTAAAGTCACCAGTCCGCCTTAGGCGGATTTAGACTTTACACTCCAGATGTAGCGTCCTCACTCTCGTCCTATCCTACGGATCCCTTTCGGGACAGATCCGTTATTAGGATGAGGACGTTTTTTCGTTGCTACGGGAGTGGCAACGCTACTGATTACACATTAAATCTGAAAAAGATTAAGTCCCCATCCTGAACCGTATAATCCTTCCCTTCCAACCTGACCAAACCTTTTTCCTTTGCCTGGTGAATCGACCCGGCCTCTATTAGTTTATCGTAATTTATCACCTCAGCTTTAATGAACCCTTTCTCCATATCAGTATGCACAGTCCCTGCAGCTTTTATTCCTCTGGTTCCATAGGGGATAGCCCAGGCTTTTACCTCATTCTGATTGGCAGTGAAAAAGGAGATAAGCCCTAAAAGTTTATAAGATGAACTGATCATCCTGTCCTTAGCTTGCTCTTTTAACCCTAACTCTTTCAAAAAAGAGGTTCGGTCACTTTCCTCTAACTGGGAAAGCTCCATCTCTAATTTCCCGCATAGAGCAAAGACCTGGCTATGTTTATATTTAATTTTTGAGGATAAATCGTTTTCTAACTTCTCCTTCTCAGGAAGGTCTTCTTCACCCAGATTAAGGATTATCAAAATCGGCTTAAGACTCAAAAAACAATAACCTCTCAATAATCTCATCTCCTCCGGTGCAAAATCTAAATCTCTTAAGGGAACCCCCTTTTCCAGACACCCCTTGCATTTGATCAGCAGATCATATTCCCTTTTCTCCTCCGGAGATTTGGTAGTATGATAACTTTTCTCTAACTTGCTCATCCTTTTTTCTATAGTCTCTAAATCAAGCAAAGCTAAGTCCAGATCGAAACTCTCCATATCCCTTAAAGGGTTTATGCTCCCCAGAGGGTGGATTATATTTTCATCCCGGAAAAGCCTGATTACATAGGCTAAGGCATCCACTCCTCTTAAATGGAAGAAAAGCTCAGCTTCTTTTTCTTTTCCACCCTGATCAGATTCCTTAGGTTTAATCATCCCCCCTACGTCAATATATTCTATTTCAGCCGGGGTTACCTTTTTGGGGTCGAACATCTCCGCTATCTTAAAAACCCTCTGGTCCGGCACTTTTACCACAGCTCGATTAGGCTCCTTTGAACCGGCAATAAACTCGCCAGTCTTTGCCTTAGCAGAAGTTAAGGCATTAAAAATGGTCGTCTTACCAACAAAGGGCAAGCCTACGATACCTATATGCATATTAAATCTTTATCTCCGCTATACTTTTATAAATGAAATCAGGTCTATCTTTTTTGCCCAAACTATTCAAGATCGACCGGTCATATTTACCAGAAAGGACAAAAGCTGTTTTTATTTTTAAATTTTTAGCACCGACCAGGTCTGAAAGAGGGTCATCGCTGATAAAAAGACAATTCTGTGGCTTAGTTTTAAGCCTATGGATGATATTATAATAGAAATGCGTACTTGGTTTACCCATAATATGACCTTTCTTATCAGAGGCATATTCTAAGGCTTTGACTATACTCCCCACCGAAGGGGCAATCTCACCCTTTGAATCCTTATAGATTTTGTTAGAATGCAGGGCAACTAAACGGGCATCATTTTCAAACAAGGCTCTGGTAGCAGTTTTAAGCTTCTGATAATTTAGTTCCTCATCTAACCCCACAACCACCGCCTGAACCAGACTATCGTCTCTTAATTCAATCCCCTTTTCTTTAATATATCCTTTTAAAACCTCATTCCCTAACACATAACAGGATTCAATATTTTTCTTTTTGAGCCAATATACTGTTACCTTCATACAGGTATCTAAATTCTCGTCTTTTAATTCAAAACCTTTGCTTTTCAGCAAAGCTAAAAGCTCTTCTGGAGAATGGGTAGTATTATTGCTGACCAAACTGAACTTCTTCCTTGAGGATTTAACCCTTTTCAGCCATTCAATTGCCCCTTCTATAGGAGCATAGGATTTATCCTTAACAATCGTCCCTTCGATATCGATTAAGTAACAGTTGATCATAGTAATTGGTGGAACAGGCATCTTGCCTGTTCGCAGTGCGACCCTTTTCCGAGAAGCGGAGACTACGTTCCTACGGATCTGTAGGGCGGGCGGGCTCGTAGCCACCGTAGGACCGGGTCGCTTTTTTACTTTTGTCATTCTGAGGGAGTTCCGCCTTTGGCGGACGACCGAAGAATCTGTTTCTAATAATAATTCAATAGATTCTTCCCCCGCCACAGGCGGGGTCAGAATGATTTTATACCCGAAATCAATTTAACACTCCCCAAAAACCTTTGTCAACAACAATTATGGAGTGCATTAACCGTGTTAATGCTATTAAAATTGCAT
>JAZDLB010000321.1:0-2084 GCA_043802565.1 Candidatus Zixiibacteriota bacterium
GAGGTGAATGTTAAGGTAATCGGCATAGATAACGAAGGAAAAATCAAGCTTTCCAGAAAAGCCTGCCTTTTGCCGGACCAGAGTAGAAAAAGATAAAGGATTCCTAATCTGTCATTTTGAAGAAAGCGAAAATCCACATCCGCCTGAGGCAGATTCGGTCGTCCGCCTTTGGTGAGACTCCCTCAGGATAACAGATTTAAAAAAAGGTTTTAAGAGATGAGAGTTTCATATCAGAAGACAGTTTTAGATAATAAGCTCAGGGTTATAAGTGAGAAGATCGACTCGGTTAGCTCTATTACCTTAGGTGTCTGGATTGATGTCGGCTCAAGAGATGAGGAGCAAAATGAAAATGGTATCTCTCATTTCATAGAGCATATGCTTTTTAAGGGGACCAAAAAAAGGTCTACTAAGGAAATCGCCTTAGCCTTAGAGTCGTTAGGGGGGACCCTGAATGCTTTTACCGGCAGAGAGAACACCTGTTTATATGCTAAAGTCTTGGACGAGCATTTAGAGATAGCTTTAGACGTTTTATCTGACCTGCTTTTAAATCCGCTTTTCAATCCTTATGATTTCAAAAAAGAGAAAAAAATTATTGCTGAAGAGATAAAAGAATTAGAGGATATGCCTTCGGAGGTGGCTTTTGATTTATTAATGGAGGCGATGTGGGGTGAGCATCCTTTAGGCCGGCCGGTTATTGGAGATATTAAGAATATTCAAAAGCTTGAAAGGGGCCAACTTCTGAATTTCATGCGAGAAAAATATGTTAGCCCTAAGATAGTTATCGCGGCTTGTGGGAATCTCAGTCACCAACGTCTGGTTAAATTAGTGGAGAATAAATTTAAATTGAATAGCCCTATTCCCAAAAGAAAACGCGAAATACCTCCTTTGAGGCTTATGTCACAGAAAATAGCCCGGAGGAGAAAAACTGCACAAACCCATATCTGTATAGGTTTTCCAGGATATTCCTTTAAACATCCTAAAAGATATGCCGCTTTGCTCTTAAGTAATATCTTAGGAGGGGGGATGAGCTCACGTCTTTTTCAGAATTTAAGAGAGAAATTTGGAATGGTTTATACGGTACACACTTTTATCGACTCTTTCAAGGATAAAGGGATTTTCGGGGTATATCTGGGAACGGATAAAAAGCAGGTTCTGCCCGCGGTTGAACAAGTTCTAAAAGAGCTTCGCCGGATTAAAAAGGATGAGCTTAAAAGAAAAGAATTTGAAGATGCTAAATATCAGCTCAAAGGTAACTTGATCTTAGGAGCAGAAAGTACCTCTACTCGAATGAATAGATTAGCCCGACTTGAAATCTATTTGAAAGATTATATAAGTCTGGAGAAGACCATTTCACTTATCAATCAGGTAAAAAAAGAGGAAGTGATTGAAGTAGCAAATGAGCTTATGCACAAAGATAGATTATCTGTAGCTATATTGGGTCAGGTGGGTCAAAGTATCCTGCAGAAGATAAACTGGGATTATGTCTAATTTCCAAATATTTGGATTAGTATTTTTAGCAAGCTTGAGCCTTCCTTGTATTATCTGGCGTTTAAAACACAAATCAGGGGATAATAGATTTCACTCGGTTTTAGCTTATCATAAGGTCACAGATGAGTTTGAATGGGGCATTACCAGGGTAAAGCCTGAAAGTTTTGAACAACAGGTGGAATACCTTAAAGAGGAAGGTTTTTCAAATATTGATTTAGAGGAACTATTATTAGGAGAAGAGAAGAAAGATAAGCAAATTGCCCTGACCTTCGATGATGGATATGAATCGGTTTACCAAAATGCATTCCCGGTATTAAAGCGTTATGGTTTTACCGCCATAATATTCCTCATAACTGGGTATACGGGTAAAGAAAATTTATGGGAAGCTGGTTTTGGACGGAAATTCAAGCATTTAAGCTGGGAGCAAATACAAGAGATGAAAGAGTCTGGTTTCCAGTTTGGCTCACACACGGTAAATCATCCGGATTTGACCAGATTAGACAAAAAAAGTTTAGAATATGAGCTTAAGAAATCAAAGGACATTATTGAGGATAGACTGAATCAAGAGATTAAATTTTTGTCTTATCCTTTTGGCA
>JAZDLB010000322.1:0-2665 GCA_043802565.1 Candidatus Zixiibacteriota bacterium
TAACCATTATATCTCCAGCCCTGAATTGAGGATTTAAACCTCCACAGGCATTGGAGACAATCAAAAGCTCAATCCCCAGGGCTTTCATCACCCGTAGAGGGAAGGTTACCTGCTGCATTGTATAACCTTCATAGTAATGAAACCTCCCCTGCATTGCTAAAACCTTTTTATCTGCTATTTTACCAAAAAGTAATCTCCCAAAATGGCTCTCCACAGTTGAGACCGGAAAATGGGGAATGTCCTGATAATCTATCTTGTGTTCAACCTTTATCCCTTCAGCCAAGGAACCCAAACCTGTACCCAGAATAATCCCTATCTGGGGTTTAGAATCTATTTTCTTCTGAATATAATCTTTTGCCTGCCCAATTTTTTCTTTCAGGTTTTCCATCGTTCACATCCGTTTTTTAAAGATTTAAATCTTCTCTCCTCTTAAATAATCTTTCTTTTCAAACTGGTCTATCACTTTTTCCATCTCCTCATCCGTTAACTCTTTTCTTTTATCCACTCGAGAGGCGTTTTCTTCCTTTTCAAAACTTTCCAAAAGATTTTTATGCAGATCCAACATTGATTTAACCTTCAGGAGATACCCTTCCTTCAAGTTCCTCAGCTCATAAATCCCCCTCTTAAGCTCAGACAGCTTCAAATTCGATTCTTCCAGTAACCTCTGGCTTTTAAGTTTTGCTTCCCGGATTAAAAGCTCAGCTTCCTTTTCTGCATTTCTCTTAAGCTCATCTGCACTTTTCTGGGTAGTGAGGATGACGCTTTGAAGAGTTTCCTCCATATTCTTATATTCTGAGAGTTTGTTCTCCAGGGAAGAAAGCTTCTCCTTTAAAAGGTTTATCTCCTTGGTCCCCTCCTCAATCTCTCTAGCTAAAATCTCTAAGAATCCATCCACCTCTAAAGGGTCATACCCTTTAAATTTCTTTTTGAACTTCTGATTCTTTACTTCCCAGGGTGTTATTTTCATCTTTCACCTCCAGATTGGAGTGCACCAGCTTGCTGGTGCTACTGCTTTGCAAAAGCGAGCTTTTGCACTCCAAAAAATTTATTCTCTGGGACCAAAAATTGCAGTCCCGACTCTTATCATATTTGCTCCTTCCTCAATCGCTACTTCAAAATCCGAGCTCATACCCATAGAAAGATACTTCATCTCTACATTTTCCTTTCTCAGATTCTTCAGAGACTCAAATATTTTCCTTAACTTTATAAAACAAGGTCTTACTTTTTCTAAATCATCTGTAAATAGCCCAACGGTCATTAGCCCTTTTATCTTCATATTTTCCAACTTCGAAACTTCTTCCACAAAACCTGAAACCTCATCCGGTTTAACTCCATACTTTGATGGCTCATCTGAGGTATTGACCTCAATTAAGACCTCAGCAAACTTCCCTTTCTCTTTTGCCCTTTTGGAAATCTCCTGAGCCAGATGCAGACTATCCAAAGATTGAATTATGTCAAAAAGCGCAAGCGCCTTTTTTACCTTATTGGTCTGCAGGTGCCCGACTAAATGTTTTTCGACATCTTTGGTTATAAATTTAAACTTCTCTTCTGCCTCCTGAATCCGGTTCTCCCCGATAATTTTTATTCCGGCATCAATTGCAAAATTTACCTTTTCTGGCTCAACTGTCTTAGTAACCGCCACTAAAGTTATATCTTCCCATTTGCGACTTGATTTCCAAGCCGCTTTCTTAATCCTCTCCTCTAATCTTTTTAAATTCTCTGCTAATGAATTCATCAAATTAAACTAATATTATATATCCTTTTAATAAAAAAGCAACTGAAAAGAATCGTAGGGGCATACTGTAATACGTTCTTATATGTGGTATGCCAGACATTCTTGTGGCTACGAGCCAGCCCGCCCGTAGGGCGCCAGGCTCTGCCCTCTGGCACCAGAGAACAGGCAAGTCATAGGAACGGATCCGTAGGAAATGCCTGTTCTACCACCACCGCTGTCATTCCGTAGTGAGAGGCCGTCAAGGTCTTGAGACTTTCAGCAACAATGGGGGGTCTCCCGACCACCCAGTCGTAGAATTGATGCGAGAGTTCAGAGATGGATGGCTATTGAAAAGAAATAGCGGCTTAATGTTTGTCAGATTTTACAACCAATTTGGTCCATATCTTGCCAAATTTATTGAGAGGAGCAGATTATTGCGGTATTTTACCTATTTTGCAATTGTTAGACCTTTGGCACAGTTTGCTCGTATTTTGCTAAGAAATAAAGAAATGTAGTTACTTTTTTCGGACAGGGACGAGCCCTGTCCCTACAATTTGGCGACCCTAAAAGGGTCGCGCTACGAAATAAAAAACGCCCGACGCAGTGATCAGGCGTTTTTTTCCTTTGAACCTTTAAACCTTTTAACTATCGAACATTTATTTTGGCAGCCATTGGATGCACTCCATAGTTTGAATAACTAATACCTTTTCACTGCTCTCTTCTTTTTAAGGAGAGGAGGAAGGCGTAGGGGCGACCCCCTCCTTCGGCTCTGCTCCCTTCGGTCTGAGCCTCAGGGTCGAAGACAGGACGGTGACAGTTCGATTCCTCTCACTGTCCCTGAGGAAGGTCGAAGGGAGCTTGTCGAACCGTGTGGTCGCCCATTATCAGGGCAGGCACGGTCCGATAGGCGGATGCCCATACAATATATTTGACCTCTCCTCTCCTACGGAT
>JAZDLB010000323.1:0-2021 GCA_043802565.1 Candidatus Zixiibacteriota bacterium
CTCTCAGGATGTGCTCCTGGATGCGACTTCAGAAGCAGAGAAAATTAAGCAAGATTTCCTGATGTGGGATCCGGTTACATACAAAGGTAAAATTTATGGCTTCCCCTGGCTTCTGGATACCCGTGTTTTATTTTACAATAAAGACCTGATGAAAAAAGCTGGTTTAGACCCTGAAAAACCGCCTTTAACCTGGAAGGAGCTTTTAAGTTACTGTCAGATGATAAATCAACTTAAACCCGGAGCTTATGGTTTTGGAGCAAATTCAGCTGAAAGGCATAGATTATATAAAAAGTTCTTACCCTTCTTCTGGGCAAATGGAGGTAGAATTCTTTCGCAAAACCAGAAAAGCTCAGAGATAAATTCTCCTGCTGGAAAAGAGGCTTTATTATTTTATAAAAAATTAGTGGAACAGGGGATTATTGACAATCAAAGGATGTTAGATGAAAATTTCAAACGGGGGAAGATAGGTTTTCTAATCTCCGGAGGCTGGCTTTTGAACGATATTCAGAAGAACCTGCCGGATTTAAAATTTGGAGTCTGCCTTATCCCTAAACCAGAAAAAGGAGTTTTCTCCTCTTTTGCCGGAGGTGAGTTCTTAGTAATTAGCAAAAAATGTAAAAATCCTGACTCCGCTAAGAAATTCATCCAGTATCTGATTAAAAAAGAAAATTCCTTACAGCTCTGTAAAGCCATCGGTTCAGCCATCCCTTCAGCTAAAGGGTTTGAGCTTGACCCCTATTATCAGAATAACAAAAATTTTTTAGTCTTTCAGGAACAGTTAAGATATTCCCAGACCTCACCTGCTGTTCCTCAATGGGTCTATATCGAGGAGATAATTGAGAAAGCAGTTGAACAGGTGATGTATGATAAAAAAACACCCTCTCAGGCATTAGATGAGGCAAAAGTGGAGATAGATAAGATATTAAAATGATTTTTCGTTGTGCGACCCCTTTTCCTAATAACGGAGACTACGTCTGGCGTAGCCACCGTAGGACAGGGTCGCTATAGGGACAGAACACTTCGATGCATCGGCATTAGGAAATGCCGATGCCATTCAGCTTCGGGAATTCTTATTCCCGAAGAATCAAAAATGACGAGCTTGTAAGGTGGTTATATGAACAAAACAAATATCATAGAATTTAACAGTAAAAAAGTGCTGTATATAAAAACTTCTGATATACCTGCTGGTGTCCCGAAGGTATTTAAAAAATTAGAAAGTTATCTTCCAACTCTTAGAGGAAGAAAGTTCTACGGCGCATTTTTCTATAACCAGGGAAATCCTGTATATTGGGCTTGTGTCGAAATAAAAGATGGTGATAATCTCAATAATTCTGAGCTTGAAATCGGAATACTACCCGGAGGAAAATATGCCAGTCGGAAATTGAAAAACTGGTCAGCAGAAAAAGATATTCCTCAAAAAATTGTTGGAACATTTGAAGAGATGTTAAAAGAATTTGAAGCGGATAGGGAAAAACCAGAGATTGAATTCTATAGAAGCCAAAATGAACTTATTTTGATGTTAGCTGTAAAGTAGTGCGATCCCGCCAGAGGCGTGGTCGCTGTAGTTGTAGGGACAGATCGGTGATCTGTTCTTACAAAACCCGTTTAACCCATGCCTAAAACTAAAACCACCTTCATCTTTCTTTTACCCTGGATAATAATCCTTCTTTTATTCTGGCTTTTCCCTCTGGTCTATTCTTTCATCCTGAGTTTCACCAAATACTCGATTCTGAGCGGTAAAGTAGATTGGATCGGGCTTGACAACTATCTTAAACTTCTTTACGACCCTGATTTCTGGACCGCTTTAAAGAACACTTCATTTTTTGTATTCGGGACTATTCCATTTACTACAATCTTCGCTTTGCTTCTGGCTCTTTTAGTTAATCAGAAAATACCTTTGAGGGGATTTTTCCGTGCAGGATATTTTGTCCCATCCATAACCTCCTTAGTGGTGATAGCTCTGGTTTTTACTCATCTATATGCAAAAGAGGGGTATTTCAATTTCCTTTTAAATCTCTTGA
>JAZDLB010000324.1:0-2447 GCA_043802565.1 Candidatus Zixiibacteriota bacterium
AGTATCTGCAGGCACACCTGTGCCGGGGGGTGGAAGTGTGTCTGCCTCCTCCGGTGCTATGGGAGCGAGTTTAGTCTCGATGGTTTGCAGGCTAACTATAGGAAAGAAAAAATATCAGGAGTTTGAAGAAGAGCTAAAAAATGTTTTAGACGAATCAGAGAAACTTCGCAGGGAATTGAAAGAGTTAATCATAAAAGATGGCGAGAGCTTTCTCAAAGTATTAGACAGTTTCAAACTATCCCAGAACACGCCAGAAGAACAAACTAAAAGGCTGGTAGCCATTCAAGAGACTTACAAAAAGGCGGCTTTAATCCCTTTTAAAACTATGGAAAAGTCCTTAGAGGTGCTAAAGCTCAGTCGGGTTGTAGTAGAGAAAGGAAATGTCAATACCATAAGTGATGCTGGTGCCTCAGCCCTTATGGCTAAAAGTGCTCTGGAAGGTGCACTTATGAATGTTAGAATAAATCTTAAATCGATAGAGGATCACCAATTCGTTGCCGGTCTAAGAGAAAAAACGGAATTGATTCTTTCAGAAGCTAACAAACTCAAAGAAGAGATCGATGGACTTCTGCAGGAGAAATTATAAGTGGAGAAAAGATATGTAGATTTACACATTCACACCACTGCCTCAGATGGTCTTCTGACACCGGAAAAGGTGATAGAATTTGCACAGGAGTTAAATTTTTCAGCTATTGCCATTGCAGACCATGACACCGTAGATGGATATGAAAGTGCAAAACGAAAAGCAGAGGATTCAGGAATAGAGCTGATCCCGGCAGTGGAATTAAGCATAGCCTATAAAGGAATGGATTTTCATCTTTTAGGATATTTGATAGACTGTCAAGATTCAGGATTTAAAAAGAAGATCGAAAATTTCAGAGAGGAGAGGTTAATAAGAGGGGAGAAGATGGTGGAGAAATTGAATGAGTTAGGGATAGCTCTTCGTATGGATACAGTTAAAACTATAGCCAAAGGCGCTTCCGTAGGCAGGCCACATTTGGCAGATGCCTTGCTTAAGGAGGAATATGTAAAGACATACAATGAAGCCTTTGCCCGTTATTTAGGTTATCATGCACCAGCCTATGTTCCGAAAAAATATTTAACTCCCCAGGAAGGGGTAGAGTTGATTCATAAGGTTAAAGGGCTTGCTATCTTAGCCCATCCGGGCACTTCTCATCAGGATGAGCTTATCCCTGATTTTATGGAAATGGGAATAGATGGAATTGAAGCTTACCATTCGCAATATGATCGTTTTCAGACCAATAAGTATATCAATCTAGCTAAAAAATTCGGCTTGATTTACACTGGTGGTTCAGACTGCCATGGGAGGGGTGATTTGATTCTAATGGGAAAAGTTAAAGTTCCATACCGGTGTCTGGAGATGTTAAAAGAGGCTAAAAAAAGGAAGTTTAAAGGTTAAAATATTTGTCACCCTGAGCTCGCCAGAGGCGGGCGAAGGGTCTAAAAGATTCTTCTGCCGATGAAGGCGGTATCAGAATGACTAAAGTTCACAGCTAAATGTAGGTCAAGCATGTCCCGTCTTTGACGGGATTGCTTGACGAAATAGAAACAATGTGTCGACCAGTCCGTTAGACATGGTCGACCTACTTTGCTATAAAAAACAGAAAGGAGATAAAATGAAAAAGTTGGTCTTTTTAATCGTTTGCTTTCAAATAGTTGTTACCGCTTTTGGAAAAGAATATAACCAGGCTTATGAAGATAAACTGATTCAGGATATAAAAGGGATATATACTCAGGAAGCTATTAAAACCCCGGATAATCCAACTGGGCATCCTGTAGATGCCACACCTTTGATCCTTCAAGCAAAGTATGATTTCCCTTACCTAAGCTCTGAGGCTAAGAAGGTTCTATATCCTCTTTTCTCTAGACCGAGCTTTGCGCCTGATTCGGAATATACTTCAGATTCTCCGAGAGGTTATTTTAAATTTCATTTCACTAAAACCGGAACAAATGCAGTTTTTCAATCTGGTGTAGATAATAATGGAAATGGGGTTCCTGATTATGTAGATGAGTGTGCCAAGATTTTAGATTATGTCTGGGCAAAAGAGGTAGATACCTTAGGTTATAATCCTCCACCTTCAGATGGCTGGTATCTTGCAGGTTGGGATAAGGGGGGGGATGAGAAATATGATATTTATCTTCTAAATTTAGGTTTAAGTTATTTAGGGGCAACTTATCCAGAAACTACTCAAACACCCGGTTCACAAATCTGGACAAGTTACATTGTATTAGACAACGACTATCAAGATTATCCTGACTATCATTACCTTTATGAGTGGCTTAGTGTTACTGCTGCACATGAGTTCTTTCATGCTATTCAGTTTGGCTATGATGTTTATGAGAATGAGGTAGCTGGAGAGACAGTTAAACCTTACTGGATGGAGATGAGCGCTACCTGGATGGAGGATCAGGTTTACGACAATATA
>JAZDLB010000325.1:0-10994 GCA_043802565.1 Candidatus Zixiibacteriota bacterium
AATTTCCCAGGATGGAGCGCTCTTCTCCTTGAGGAGAAATAAGACAAAAGTCCCAAGATCAAAATGATTATAAGGGAAAAGACCACATTCTCCCATATCTGCAGGAAATGGACAAAGGCGATTTTGCCGTATTTAGCATAAAGTAGAGTTATGAAATTAGGCAGTTCTGGAGCACCTTCGTGGGCTACCTCTTTTCCAGTGTTTTCTACTGCAGTTTCGATTAAAAAAAGAAATCTATTTAAAATATATAACATCTTTATTTAGTTTCAATTTGATGGTTGTTTGAGTTCAAAGGTGTCTTAATGGATGCATTCTGGATAGGTTTTTTTTCTTCTTCCTTAGAGAATGATGATAGAATCAATCTGCCTAAAGCTTTCAAGAAGGTAACTGCAAAGATCAAGGTAAATCCGATAAGCAGGCTTTCTACAGGAAAATATTTAAGCCAGAGGAGTATATAACCGGTGAAATAAAGCAAGGGGAACTTGACTAACAGGATCAGGACCAGTTTGCTTTTGTTCGGTTTTTTTAAACTAAAAGCCTCGGTTACGAGTTGGGTGATGAAAAAAAAGTTCAGGCAGCCCCAGACTGTCCCTAAGAATAAGCCTAGACCAAAGGGGAAACTATAATATACCCCGACAAAGAAAAAAGATAGGGCGGAGACTATCAAAGAAGTTCGGATTATCCTGTATATAAATTCTATGCCCATAAGCTCAATTTTTCAAATTGTGATCTTTATCCATTTCCTTCATAGCCTTTTTAGTTAGGTTGTAGACCTCCTTGCCTGAAGCGATACAACCGAATATCAAAAATAAAATCATTAAATAAGGCTCAGTCTGAAGTTTTCTATCCAAGAATTTGCCTATGAGAAGTCCGATTATTGGCCCGGCAGCTAAGATTATAGGGATAACCGTATAAATCCCTGCCTGCCTTAGATAAGAGTAATACTCATCTTTCTTTTCCATTCCGATCCTTTTAACCGGCATTGTCTTAAAAATAAACATTATATATACCAAACTAAAAAAGTCAAGAATTTTTAAAAATATTGTCAATGCAAATCTCAGCTAATGAAGACTTCCACAAAAAAACAAGTTCACACAATTTACTTGACCTTACACACTATGAACAAAAAGAAAAAAAGCTACTGCTAATCTCAAGACACAGAGTACGTGGAAACGGATCTGTCCCGGAAGGGATCCGTAGGATAAGACAGGACATTTTAATCTTGCTATAACAGAATTTTTAAAAATATGTAGCGGAGGTCTTCAGACCTCTATATATTAAAATGATTGCAGTGGTTTGCTGTTTGTTGGTCTCCTGACCAACAAACATATCTTCGTTGGTGAGGATACCAATCCTACGGATCCCCGATTTTGGGTCTTGATGACAAATTCGGACGAAGAGCGGTTGTAAGGGTATATTGGGCACGGCATGCCGTGCCCCTACAATAACAAATGAATAAATCCAACAGATATCTGTATTACTTTCTTATAGCCATAGTTGGCATATTGGTCTTTTTGCCAGGCATTTTCTCGTTTTTCGATTCAGATGATTTTGTCTGGTTAAAAAATTCACAAAAAATTAGTTTCAATACGATTTCATCTTTTGCAGTAAATTATGATCCGGTTATAAAGTTCAGACCTTTAGCCCATTTTACCTTTCAGCTTATTTATTCTTTCTCCGGATTAAATCCGTTGGGTTATCATCTGACTGGATTAATTTTCCATTTATTAAACGCTCTTATTTTCTATACTCTGCTCTTGAAATTTACCTCCAATCATCAAATCTCGTTTATCTCTGCATTGATTTTCGTTTCCTGTTTTGCTCAGGAAGAAGCTCTTTTCTGGATTTCTGCTATTTCCAGTTCGATGGTTACTTTCTTTTACCTCTGCTCTGTCTGGTTTTTCTGGATATTTCTGAATAATAGAAAGACTGGATTTTATTTCCTTGCCTTTTTATTATCTGTTCTGGCTTTACTTTCTAAAGAGGATGGGGTTACTGTTTTCTTGGCAATGTTCTTATTGGTTCACTTCAAGACGGCCGGGGATGTTTTATACAAACTCAAGCAAGGTTTCAAATATGCTTTACCCTTTTGGGGACTGTCAATTCTCTATTCAGTAATAAGATATTTAACTGTGCCAGATAATATATTGTCCAAGTTTTTAACTTTTAATCCGGTTGTAATAATCAAGAACATCTGTTATTTTGGTATAAGCTTACTTTTCCCAGTAAGATTTTTATTTGACCTAGTTGGTTTTCAGGTGCATTCCTATTTGAATAATATCATTCAATCTAAATTAAATAATTTCTGGGTGATATTGATTTTGATAATAATAAGTTTGGTCTTCCTTTTATCATTTCTCTATTTTCTGAGAAAAAAGATTTTTGGCTTTGAATTGGGATTGGGTTTGTTTATTCTTGGGATTCTGCCTTATCTTCTGGTCAACGGAAATGGGCAACGCTTTCTTTATTTTCCTTCTTTGGGATTTTCTATCGTTTTAGTAAGTCTACTCCTTTATCTTTCTGAAAGATTAAAGAGAAAAGGAGTTTTAAATCTCATGGTAGTCATTATATTAATTTTTAATGGAACAATTCTTTATGAGCGAGTTAGCTGGTGGAGAAAAGCTGGAGAGGTCTGCCGGGAGGTTATTGATAAAGCTGGAAAGATAATTTCGTCTGTTCCCGAGAACTCGAAAATTTATTTTGCTAATCTTCCTCAGAGGATAAATGGTGCCTATACCTTTCACACTGGTTTTGAAGAAGCCCTTTATCTTTTTTATCCTGAGCATAAAGTAAAGGTTTATGATCTGGGACAGTTTAAAGAAGACGAACTTGAAGTTATGAGGAATAGTTTTAAGGATAATATCTATATTTTCAAGAAAGGAGAGTTTGAGAGGGTATTTTAATTGTAGGGGCAGGTTTGAAACCTGCCCCTACAGATTATGTCGGGCAGTTCCGTCAAAAGCGGAACAGCCCAACCTACTGACTAAGACGGAAAGGCTACGGTTTCCGATATAGTTTATACAATAAACTATCTATTTAAGGGAGGAGATAAGCCATGTAAGAATTGTCCTTATAAAAAATATGTTATAAATTGAAGATAGGATATTAAGAATTCGTAGTGTCGGTTCCTTATAGCTGGCGAAATATTCAAAATTTTATTTTCATCCTCCATCTTCCTTTTCTTTATATGGAGAGGGTCAGGGTGAGGTTAAACGTAGCGTCGGGCTTCACGCCCGACGAAGCCTTGAGCGACCCTGAAAGGGTCGCACTACGAGCCCCCTTTCCTTTCTTAGGAGAGGGTTAGGGTAAGATTTTAATGTAGAGGAAACCTTCAGGTTTCCATTTTTTCAAAAAAACAAAAATGGAAGGCTGAAAGTCTCAAGACCTTGTCCTAATTTGGATCCATAGGAACGGCCTTCCGCTACATAAAAACGTCAGGGACAAGCCCTGACGCTACGATTTCTACTCTTCTTTCTAAGGGGAAGGGTAAGGATTTTCCATCTTCCTTTTTTTATCCTCCTTTTCTCCTTAAACCGTAGTCTCCGCAATAACCTCTTCTAATGAAGTAATCCCTTTTTTTAACTTTTCTATAGCCGCCATCCTCAGAGTCAACATACTATTAGCAACAGCATATTCCTTTATATCCTGACTGGATTTACCCTCCATAATCATCTTCTCAATCTCCGGGGTTATGGGCATAATCTCAAACAGACCGGTTCTGCCGGAAAAGCCGGTATTATTACATTCCTGACAACCCTTACCCTGATAAACCTTGAAATCTTTAATCTCGTTCTCCGGAACACCTAATCTCAAAAGTGCTTCCGGCTTCACTTTAACTTCATCTTTGCAAAAATTGCAGATCTTTCTTACCATTCTCTGAGCCATTATTAATCTTACTGCTGAAGCCACCAGATAGCCGGGCACTCCTATGTCTACCAGCCGGTTGATGGTACTCGCCGCATCATTAGTATGCACCGTAGAGAAAACTAAATGTCCGGTTAAAGCGGCTCGAATAGCTATATCGGCTGTTTCCCCGTCTCTTATCTCTCCCACCATGATAACATCCGGGTCCTGACGCAGAAAGGACCTCAGACAGGTGGCAAAGGTAAAACCGATATCACTCTTTACCTGCACCTGATTTATCCCATCAAAATTGAACTCAACTGGATCTTCTGCCGTCATTATATTTATATCCGGTTCATTAATCTGTTTTAAAGCCGAATAAAGAGTGGTGGTTTTACCACTTCCCGTAGGACCGGTTACTAAAACCATTCCGTAAGGTAACTTGATCGCTTCTGCAAATTGTTTTAATCCCTTTTCCGGAAATCCAAGTTTAGTCAGATCCACCATCAAGCTTCTGGGATCCAGAATACGCATAACCACTTTCTCTCCGAAGATAGTTGGCAGAACTGATACTCGAATATCCACTGCCCGGTCTCCTATCTTGACTTTGATCCTTCCATCCTGTGGCAGTCTTCTCTCTGAGATATCTAAGTCTGCCATTATCTTTACCCTGGAGACAATAGCCGGTCGATATTTGAAAGGTAAAGGTGACATCTCTTGCAGGTTACCGTCGAGTCGGTATCTTACCCTGATCCTTTTTTCGTAACTCTCGATATGAATATCTGAAGCACCTCTTTTAATAGCATCAGAGATAATTCCATCCACTAATTTAACTAACGGTTTATCCTGTACTGCTGAGCGCAGGTCCTGTTCTGTGGGAACCTCTTCGGAGGCTTCGATAACCTCCAGGTCATCATCTCTCATTCCTTTCAGGATCTCGTCTATACCGGAACTTTCCTGATAGTAGGCATCGATGGCTTTCTGGATAGCTTTTTCCGGGCTGATGACTGGCTGAATAGAACACCCGGTTATGAATTTTACTGCATCTAATACATAGATATTATTAGGATCTGAAATGGCTACAATTAAGGTGCGGCCTAATTTGCTTACCGCAATGACATTAAATTTCCTGGCTATATCTGCAGGTATAAGCTTGACCACCTCAGGGTTTAGCTCGATATCTGAAAGCCTGAGAGCACCTATGTTAAGCTGTCTCCCGATAAATTCAGAGAGCTCCTCTTCATCTTGGATAGCTCCCATCTTTAGCAGGACCTGGCCTAACTTAGCCTCTCCTTTTTTCTGTAACTCAAAAGCTTTTTCGAGCTGTTCCCGACTGATCTTACCAGCCTTGACCAGCATTTCCCCTAATTCCACAGACATACTTCCTGCCCTATCCTACGGATCAGTTTCTCTGAAAAATGGTGAAGCTAAGGCTAACCCGAATCAGAATCTTAAGATCAGTTCTAATCCTTAAAAATATCATTAAGTCTGTCTTCAGCTGACGCGGTGAACCCGGAATCGATTACCGGCTTGCTTTTCTTTTTCTCTTTAAGAGCCTGCCCTAAAATCGAAGCTAACTCTTCACCGCACTCCTTGGCGTAAAGTCTGACCATACCTATGGTAGTGCGATCATCGAATATAACCACCAGGATCGACCTTTCCCCTACCAAAGAGATATGTATATGGTCCCTTTTCCCCTGATGAAATAGAACTGAAAATTCCGGCTCCCCAACCAGGCGAGCGATTTCCCGGGTAGAAGCAAAACTTCCAGCCAGAAGAGCTGCCAGAGCAGTTGTGTCTAAGGAATGGGTAAAACCCTGACGGGTTATCAGGTGTCCATCTTTATCCACCAAGAGGGCACACTTAGCTTCAGCCCCTTTGATCAGCTTGATCAAAGTCCGATCGATTTTCTCGATCTCCTCCTCATAGATAATCAAGCTATTCTCCTGCAATTTTTACCTCCTGCCTACTATTTTTCTTATCCATCTCCACCAGAATTTGCCCCAGACGGATTTAGTTTTCTTTTGTTTAAGCATAGGAGAAAAGATAATTTTCTCCCGTAAAAGAGGTTTTACTTTTTCAGTTTTAGCTACTTCAGCCGGTTGTTCCAGCACCCCTTTCTCTAAAATCTTCTCAGTTTCAAGGGCCTCCTTTTCAATTTCGAATTGACCTGGGATTAAAGTTTTCTCTTTCTCTTTCTCTTTTTCTTCTTCTCCTACTTCTTCAACTTTCTCTATTCTCTCAACTTCCTCTTCTTTCTCCATTTTCTTTATTGGCTCCTCTTCTTCCACCCTCTCAACTGGCTCATACTTCTCCACTGGTCTTTTTTCTAAAGCTCCTCTCTCCGGAACAATTCTGGAAACTGGCTCTATTTCTATTCTTTCTCTTTCGACTGGAGATGGAACAAAAAGTTTTGGCGGAGCAACAACTGTAACTTGTTCCTTTTTTACGGATACAAGTTCGGGTTTTTCCTCGGTCTCCGGTTTTCCTCTGGCTTTCTCCAGCACTAACTTGCTGATCCCTTTAAGGGTATCGAAAACCCCTTCACCTGTTGACGCCACAGCTTCATAATAAGGTAGTCCTCTGGGGTTCAAAACCTTCTCCAGCTCTTCAATAGTTGACACCTCTTCTAAGTCTCTTTTATTATATTGCATGATCATCGGAAGCTCTTCTAAGACGTAACCGTACTCTTCCAGGTTCTCTACCAGATTATTCATGCTTTCGATGTTCTCCTCTAATTTAGCTACTTGCGAATCAGCCACAAAGACTAAACCATCAACTCCTCTTAATACTAACTTACGAGTAGCATTATAATAAACCTGACCCGGTACCGTATATAGCTGAAATTTGGTCGAAAACCCCTGCACCGGTCCAATATCCAGAGGTAGAAAATCGAAATAAAGCGTTCGGTCCGCATCCGTAGCCAAAGAGATCAACTCCCCTTTGGTCTTGGGAGGGGCTTTTTTATGTATATAAATGAGGTTGGTGGTCTTACCACTCAACCCCGGTCCATAATAAACTATCTTACAGCAGATTTCTCTGAAAGCATAGTTGATCGAGACCATGTTGCTCTATTCTTTAGAAATTCCGCTCTTTAATCTTGGTTGCAGTATTTTTGATTTCCAGCCGTATCAACCCGATATTCACATTGGGTTCAGTGGTAACCACTAATATCCCAAAGCCAACATCTGTGAGAAAAAGTTTCCCCTGTTCGCCTTCAATCGTCATCTGTCTCAGGGCCGTAGTTTTTAATTTCTCTAAGGATTTCTGGACCGTGCTGACAATCGATGCCGCCAGAGCCCCCACTGTCTCATCCTGAAACCGGGTGTCTAAATCTGCGGCAATAATAATGCCATCATTTCCCACCAGCATACTTCCGGTGATACCGCTAGTCTTATTAAGCTCCTCTAAGATCTGATACATTTTTTCCCTCCTCCAATCCCAGGAGTTTTCCATATCTTTTTTTTATGAATTTTTTAAGCATTTCAGCTGCTCTTATTATTCGTATATTAAGCAATTCATCTGTATTCCGGCTGGCTATAGTCACCAGGGTGAAATCTAAAACCCGGTTCAAATTTATCCACCTTCCGGATGTGAAAAGCTGAATCCTATCCACCCTGGATTCTCCTATCTTCTTTAAGATGTCAGAGTTTATCTCCTCCAGGCTTAAAGCTAAAGGAGCAATCTTTTCCCCATCTAACCCTTCTTCACAATCCTGCCCCACAATCAGACCTTCGGAATCTACTAAAAATGCTCCCTCCACTCCGGAATAATCTTTAAGGTAACTCAACGCATTTTCTAAAGCGCTCTCCTTTACCTCAGCTTTTGGATGAAGTGGAATTACCTCCTCCTTCACCTCGGGCAGAGGTCTTGATCTTTCAAGTCTTTTTTCTCTTTCCAATTTGAAGATCTTATCCCCGAATGAGAATTTGAAAATAAAAGGTAATAAAACAATCTGAAACAGAATCGAGGGAAGGTAGGCTAACATTCCAAGCTTCAGAGAAAGAAGTAAATTATAAGAGAACATAAAAGAAATAAGCACCCCCAAGACAAAACCTATGGTAATCCTTAGGAGGAGGCTGAAAAAAGAATATACTAAGATTAGTGAAAAGGAGAGTAAAGGGAAAAGGAAAAAGTAAACCAGGATATACCATATGAACTCAAACGGAAAAAGAAAAAACGGGTTGACCTCAGTCTCTAAATACTTTGGAAAAAAGAGAAGCGGGAAAACCGCCAGAAAAGCAGAGAGTATAAAAAGTTGTCGATATTCTTTAAAACTATCTTTTCCTACGGATCCAAAATCAGACTTTTCCATCTTTTTTGTCCTTAAATAAATTACTCTTCAGCCAGACGCTCTAAGATCTGGTCAACCCGTATCTTTAAATACCCTAAATTAGCTTCACTCCTGCAGACCAATAACAAAATATTTCTTTTTAGTTTAACTGTCCAGAAGCTGAACTCTTCTGCTTCTATCAAAAACTGCTCCAGGTTGCCGAAATTGAGCCTGGGCAAACCTGCTTTTATCTCTCTGAAAAGTTCGGCGATAATTGCACCTAAGTTTTCCTGGTCTAAATCGATCTTCAATCTATTTTCTCTAACTAACCCATCCTCACCTACAACCAGTGCCGCCATAAGATTTGGCAGAGAGGTTAAGGAGAAAAGGACCTCTGAAAAAGGTAGATTTTTTTCGACTTTTACTGGCTCATCTTCTCCTCGAACCGGTGCTTCAGGAAGTGTGAATACCACGCCTCTTCTTTTTTCCTCCTTCAAACCTTTCTGAACTTCTTCCAGAAGCGATTTGAGGGTTGGGTTCTTTTTGTCAGTCGATAGAAGTTTTTCAACGATACTTTTTGCCTCTCTAAACTCACCTTTTTTTACCATTATCTGAGCCAGGAGCTGTTCTGTAACCCGCGTCCTGCCATCTGCCTTTATGGCTAAAAGAAGTTCTTTTTCCGCCTCCGAATACATCTCCCGGTCAAAGTTGACCTTAGCCATAATCAGATGGCCAGCTCCATAATCTGGATGGTTTTTTAGTCCACCCCGACAGATTTCAAACGACTTATCCAGCTCTCCTTTTTTCCGGTAAGCCTCTGCCAGAGCGGCAAATATTTGAGAGTCCGGATGTTCGGAAAGGATTTTTCGACACTTCTCTATCCTTTCTTCCAATTCAAGCAATTCTGCCATAATCTTTTCTCTCTAAAAAAGATATACCATAAAATTTATCGACAGTTTAAAGGGATAACTTTACTGTAAAAGAATACACCCTACAGGTCCGAGAAACGGAGACTACATCTGGCGCCCTACGGGCGGGCTGGCTCGTAGCCACCGCAGGACACGGCGACAGTCTTCAGCTGAGCTTTTTCTTTATCAGGATGAATCCAAAAACCAGAAGGATAAAAGCAAAAAACTGTAAAAGTAAAACTAAAGCTGAAACACTGTTTATCACCCCTAAACTGCTCAGGAATTTCAAGAAAATGGAGACAAATAAAATTGATAAGGCTATGCCTGAGAAAACCCAGGCGGAGGAGAGTTCCCCGCCCTTAAGCAGTGAATGGATTTTGAGAGCAAAAAATATTCCGCCACCCAGCACTAACAGGATCAAAATCGATAACAATGCTCCTAAAAAAGAAGCCTCCCCCTTATTCTGCTCCTGTGCCAGACAATCTTTCCCGGAGAAAAAAAACAAGACCCCCAGCATCAATCCCAAATGCAGTTTTGGCTTAAGTCCCGACAACTCTTCCTCCTAAACTATCTCCTCACCTTTTAAAGCAAGTTTGAGAGTTCTATACAGATCATCCTCTAAATCAAATTTTTTTACAATCTCCCTCTCCTTCAAAAGATAAGGAGCTGTGCTTTTTTTAATCGCGCTAATCATTTTTCGAGTGGTATCTTCGCCTACGAAATGATGGGCTAAAGTCAAATAACTTAAAAGCAAACTCTGCAATCCCTGAAAGATCTGATGAAATCTAATTTCTTCTGGAATCTTGTATAAAGACATATTGCGATAGGTTTCTACTAATTCTATGGATTGAATCAAGGTTCCATTTTTTATTAAATGATTTAAAACCGGAAATATGCATTTCTTTTGATTTAGAGCTTTATCCCAGAGTTTTTCCTGAACTTTACCTAACTTCTGTAATAGAATTTTATCCACGACTGAATAGCTGGCGGAGAATACCTGAAGCAATATCTCGATTATAACTGCTTCTTCTCTTTTTTTATCTTTTTTGGTCTGGGTTTTTTCACCGGGGAGCACCAATCCCTGATCCAGTAGCCTCAGCAAAGCCCTGGATGCATCGTATTCACCTAATGGGCTTACCGCTAAAATATCCGGGTAAGTTTTATCCCCATCTACCATAAGCAGGGTCTTGAATTCACCCAGGCTTAGATTTATGGCACTGGACCCAATTTTGGGATTAGGATTTCCTTTTAGAACCACATTATCTTTAGGAAGACTTTTCTGCATCTCTAACATCTCGTCGATTTTCCTGGTCCCCTCCATAATAACATTAATGGTATTCATATTAGTGGTTATTTGTCCCTCGACTGGCTCCCTGCCATCTTGAAAGGTAAAATCACCCTCTTTCCAGCTGAAAAGATTATAGACGATCTCTTCGATCTGCAGTTTCAAACAAGCCACCAGCTCCTCTTTTTTTAAAAGACCCATCTCTACAATGGTAGTACCAATCATTCTACCAGTAGTTCGGTGAAGTTTCAAGACCTCATCTAACTCTTGCTGTGAGATTTTACCTAACCTCAGAAGAAGGTTTCCTAAGAGCTCCTCTTCAGCATTAGAGGAGGTAGCATAAACTATATTCCCTTCTTGGAAATAGATCTCTTTTCTCTGAGTCTGACGCATCAGGGTAAGCATACCGCTCTTTTTGCTGGAGCTGATCAACTGTAACAGATCAGGAAAAGAGACTGTATTTAGATTACCAGTTAAACTCATCTCAAAGCTTCCCGACTAATTTTTCTTTTCTCAAGGCTGCATTGATCTGATACTTTGCTTCGTTAACCTCAATTACTACCGCGCCCAGCTTTGAAGTCTCGAAAATCTCTTTAAGATCAGCCTTGAAAAAATTAAGCCTCTCATAGCCTGATATAATTAGTTTTAAATCATTTTTTTCATTCAGGTAATGATCTATCCAGCC
>JAZDLB010000326.1:0-2087 GCA_043802565.1 Candidatus Zixiibacteriota bacterium
AACAAACTCACCGGATATAATATTCCAGGTATTGGCATTTTAGCCACTTTGGTCTTGATATTCATAGTCGGTATCTTCGCCTCAAGTTTAGTTTTCTCCCGATTGGTCTCTTATGGTGAGTCGTTATTTTTGAAAATCCCATTGGTGCGGACTGTTTACGGACCTGCCAAGCAATTAGTGGAAAGCTTAACTGTTACAGATAAAAAGGCTTTCAAGCAGGTGGTTCTTATCCAGTTCCCCAGGGAGGGTCTTTTCACCTTGGGGTTTGTAAGCAAAAGGGTCCGTTTTAAGGAGGAGGAGTTCTTTGCAGTCTTTGTTCCCTCTACCCCTACCCCTTTTACCGGATGGACACTTCTTTTTAAGAGAGAAGAGGTTATCCCATTGGATATTTCGATTGAACAGGGGGTTGAATTTTTCGTCTCAGGTGGGATTGCTTCCCCGGATATACTTCCGGTGAAAAAGGAATTAGACATTTGAGAACTTAAAGGAAGTCGACACAACTGTTTATCTATTTAGTCTGCGTCGAATTTAAACAAACAAGATGAGATTACGACCTTGATCTAAAGACTCTGATTGGAAAGGGAAAAGGAGTGTTTTGATGTCGAACCAGGTTCTGTTGTGGATTATTTTTAACGTTTTCGTATTCGTGATGCTGGCTTTGGACTTAGGGGTGTTCCATCGCAAGGCCCATGTGATTAAGATCAAAGAAGCCCTCGTATGGTGTTCGGTCTGGATTGCCCTGGCTCTTCTCTTCAATCTGGGAGTCTACTTCTGGCTCGGATCAGAGAAGGCACTTGAGTTTCTGGCGGGTTATCTAACAGAGAAGTCTCTGAGCGTGGATAACATCTTCGTCTTTCTTTTAATCTTCACCTATTTTCGCGTGCCCCCTCTTTACCAGCATAAGGTTCTTTTCTGGGGCATTCTCGGCGCGCTGGTTATGCGAGCGATTTTCATCGCTACTGGCATAGCCTTGATTCAGAAATTTCATTGGATAATATATATTTTCGGAGCATTTCTGATTCTAACCGGTGTCAAAATGGCTTTGCAGAAGGATAAGAAAATCCATCCGGAGAGGAATCCGGTGCTCAGACTCTTTCGGCGATTCATGCCTGTTACGGAGAGTTACGAAGGAGATAAGTTCTTTGTGAAAATATCCCGGCGGTATCTTGCTACGCCGTTGTTCGTTGTGCTACTGGTTGTTGAAACTACAGACGTGATCTTTGCAGTGGACTCGATTCCGGCTATCTTCGCCATTACGTTAGACCCCTTTATCGTGTATACCTCCAATGTGTTTGCTATTTTAGGATTACGGGCTCTCTACTTTGCCTTAGCTGGGATTATGCTATTATTCCACTACCTCCATTACGGGCTTTCTGTAATCCTTGTATTCCTGGGGGTTAAGATGCTGATTGCCGACATCTATAAGATTCCGGTTGGCATTTCTTTAGCTGTGATAGCCGGCATTCTGTTTCTATCTGTGATAACCTCCGTTGTCCGACCTCGTAAGTCAGAGACTGTCCCAACCTCACCCGAACTTCCTGCAGAGAAGATGAAGCTCAACCGTGCACATCAGGAGGAAGATGAGCTATGAGTAAACCACCGATATTATCACTTGAGCCAGACACCATAGGGAGATAAATCCATCAACCTGCGGACATTCAGTTGGCGTACTACGGTATAACAACAGATAGAATGAAGGTCGAAGATTTTTCAAATCCAGTTGCCAGGCAGGTTCCTTTACCCACAAAATGTCAGGCGAAATTCAGTAGTGGTATTATTATGAGAAAGAATGAAAAGCGGGAATGTGGTAGTGGTTCCAACAGGATAAACAAAGTTTCCAGCATAGCGATTAGAGGAGCATTGATTATCACAGGAACCTTTTTTGTAGGGCTCGGGGTTCTTGGAATATTTTTGCCTCTTTTGCCTACTACTCCTTTTCTCTTACTGGCCGCGGCATGCTATGCCAGGAGTTCAAAAAGATTTTACAATTGGCTCCTGAACAA
Organism: Candidatus Zixiibacteriota bacterium; assembly: GCA_043802565.1. Lineage (GTDB taxonomy): Bacteria > Zixibacteria > MSB-5A5 > MSB-5A5 > RBG-16-43-9 > CAZMZF01. Next base: position 2,004 of record JAZDLB010000326.1, read on the forward strand.
CAGATGGTTTGGGAGTTACATTAAAGATTATAAAGAAGGGAAAGGAGTTCCATCAAAGGTAAAGGCCATATCCATCTCTTTATT
>JAZDLB010000327.1:0-3383 GCA_043802565.1 Candidatus Zixiibacteriota bacterium
AGAAGACGACCCAGATATTAGCTCTGATTAGAAAAGGGTCGGTCTGCTTAAAGTAGACCGACCCTTTAGTTTTCTAAAAAATTGTAGTTGCCCGTTTTATCGAGCAAAGAACAGCACAAAAAATGAGTAATCGGTAATCCCGCCTTGCCTACAAGGCGGGAGTTTGTAACATCTGGTTTTATCAAATTGATGAGAGGGAATTATGCCTGTTTCTAAAGAAAGGTGGGTGGAAATTTCCAGAGCCAGAGGATTGGAAGAAGTAGAGGTTAAATTAATTGAGAAAACAGGTAAATGCCCTCACGAAGAAGGGGAGATTTTCGTATATGTTCATCCTAATTGTAGGCCTGAAGGACTTTGTGGAGTGGCTGCCATTTCCTTGGAGCCTTTTGTTCAACGCTGTTCAGCCAGAGTCCCATCCTGGGAAAAAGACGACCCGAATACATACCGCATTCACTGTCCTTCAAAAAAAGGGACCATCTGGGAAATAAGGAGAGTAAAAGATAAATAAGCTTTTCCTATAAAATTCCGTAGCGTCCGAGTTTTATCTCGGACGTTCTTTTCATCCGATTGAACGCTACCTACTCACCTGTCATTCTGACCCCGCCAAAGGCGGGGGAAGAATCTGGTTTTCCTCTTAGAATTAGATGCTTCGCTACGCTCAACATGACACTACTCACTACTCTGTCATTCTGAGTCCTGCCATAGGTGAGACAAAAAATATTATTAATTATATAATTAAAACTATTTTTCTATTGACATTCATCAAAAAAAATATAAGATAGATAGGTCAAGAAGATAGTGCGGGGCGTGGCTCAGCCTGGTAGAGCACTTGGTTCGGGACCAAGGTGTCGTCCGTTCAAATCGGACCGCCCCGAAATAAAATAATTTTAAAAAACGACTTTGGGGTAAAAGGGAGTTGCTATATGAAAGCAAAAGATGTGAAGAAAGAAGTAAAGAAAGAGTTAAAGGAAGAAGGTAAAAAGGTTTTCATAGGAGTAATTGGTGCAGGCACATGCTCAAAGAAGATCTATACTACCGCATCAGAGGTTGGAAAATATATCGCCAAAGCAGGAGCGATCTTAGTTTGTGGTGGGTTAGGTGGAGTAATGGAAGGCGCGGCTCAAGGAGCTAAGGAAAATGGCGGGACAACTATCGGAATAATCCCCGGCGAAAACAGGGAAGAAGCTAACCCCTATATCGATTTTCCAATTGTAACCGGTTTCGGCGAAGGAAGGAATTTGATGGTGACTCGCAGTTCAGATGTTATCATCGCTTTGCCCGGTAAATATGGTACGTTGTCTGAGTTAGCCTTCTGCCTTAAATTAGGTAAACCTGTAATCAGCTTAAGTACCTGGGATGTTTCAGATAGAATAATTAAAGCCAAAGATCCTAAAGAGGCAGTTAAGTTAGCCTTAGAACAAATTAAGTAGAAATGAGCCCGGATAAGGTTGCTGTCCATATAATTGTTTCAGGAATAGTTCAAGGCGTAGGATATCGCTATTTTGTCTATCGTAAGGCAGGAGAATACAATCTTAAAGGTTATGTAAGAAATCTGCATAACGAAGATGTCGAGATAGAGGTTGAAGGTGACAAGGGGATGATACTGGATTTTATCAAGGATTTGAAAATAGGTCCACGCTCAGCTCACGTAACCGGAGTAAATATCGAATGGCTGGAACATAAGAATAATTATTCTGATTTTCAGATAAGATTTTGAGTAGCTTCTTGAAAGGAGAAAAGATGGCTCAAGATTTAAAAAGGCTAATTCGAAATGTCAAAGATTACCCAAAACCGGGAGTAGTATTCAGGGATATCACTACTTTGCTTAAGAATGGAAAGGCTTTTAAACGTGCGGTGGACCTATTATATAAAAAATGTAAAGGCGAAAAAATCGATCTGATAGCTGCAGTTGAATCCAGAGGATTTATCTTGGGTGGAGCCTTAGCTAACCGGATGGGAGTAGGTTTTATCCCCGTTCGAAAATTTGGAAAACTACCCGCAGATCGAATTGAAGAAAAATATGACCTGGAATACGGAACCGATACTCTGGAAATTCATCGGGATGCAGTAAAGAAGAGTCAGAGAGTTTTGGTTGTGGATGACCTTTTAGCCACAGGTGGAACTCTTAAAGCTACCTGTAAGCTCGTAGAAAAGTTAGGAGGAAAGGTGGCTGGCATTCTAATACTGATCGAACTGTCTTTTCTAAATGGAAGAGAAAAACTCAAAAACTATGACCTTTTCTCTTTGATAAAGTATAATAAGGAGTAGAATATAAAGTTTATATCTTTTTGGATGGGGGAAGGGGCTAATCACCAATCACTCCGCCTCTGGCGGACTAATCACTGCCTTTTCCGCCCCCGTAGCTCAGTTTGGATAGAGCAGCAGTTTCCTAAACTGTTGGCCGCCCGTTCAAGTCGGGCCGGGGGTAGAAATACAGCTTATCCGCCAGAGGCGGATTAAAGTTTGGAGTTTGTAGAAAAAAATTAAAAAAATGCTTGCCAAAAGAAAAATAGGTTTATATATTTAAAACTTAAATTGTGAGGTGAACTAAAAACTCAAAAAGGAGTGAGCCAGATGAAACTAAAACTAACCCTTACAATCGCCCTGCTTTTCCTGGTCTTTGTCAACCTGGGGTATCCTCAGGTTCTGGTAACCAGAAATATTATGGATTACAATTTCTTAGGAGGTGGCGCCAGGGCCAGGGCAATGGGAGGAGCCTTTTTTGCTGTATCAGATGACCCATCCGCAGCAAGCTGGAACCCAGCCGGTTTGGTTCAGATGGACAAATACCAGATGGGAGCCACTCTCAATTTCCTTAATCCCAAGATGGAATATACTACCCTCACTGCTGACTCTACTCTTCCGAACTCTTTAAAGCAGAATAAAGCTCTTATCTCTTTCGGTAGCGTGGTCATCCCTTTTAAAATTTACGAAAAGGAGTTAGTGGGTAGTGTTCTCTATAACAGAGTTTCTGATATTTATGACAAACGAGTTTATAACTTCTTGAAGGAGGCGGAATATTCTATTGATCCCAGAATAGACAGCATTTCACATAAGCAGGAGGAGATAAAAGGAGGTCTTGATGTATTAGTTCTTTCTCTGGGAGCTAAAGCCTATAAAGATTTGTCCTTTGGTCTGGGTATAAATGTCTATACTGGAAGCTATGAATATAATGCTGAGCAAGAAATTGATTTCTCCCCCAATCCCTCCTTTGACACTTTAATCCGCTACCATCCCTATATAAAGGGAAGTTATTCTGGTGTCAATTTTACCTTAGGTACTATGTATAAATATCAGGATTTGAGAGTAGGGGCGGTAATTAAAACCCCCTTTAAATTAAAGGAGAAAGTTGATTTCCGATATCTTAAGGATGTTATCATCAA
>JAZDLB010000328.1:0-2392 GCA_043802565.1 Candidatus Zixiibacteriota bacterium
CTGCTCCTTTTTTCTTTATCTCTGGCTCAGAATAATGATTCCCTTCTTAACATATCGAATCCGCCTAAGGCGGACACAAACTATATAGAGGAAAATCTAACTGATAAAGTCTGCTCACTTTTTACTACAAATTATGTTATCTCATCTGAAGATATTGAGAACTCAATCTATAAAAGTCTGGGAGGATTGTTTAAAAAATACCGGGCAATTGATGTTACCAGCTATGGACCTTATGGTCAGCCTGAATATACTACTATCTGGGGAGGAACTTCCAGACAGCTTTTAATCTATCAGGATGATATTCCCTTTTTTCAGCAGGCAATATATCTACCCCAGACTGGTGACCTTGATCTTTTCACCATTCCTTTAGAGAATATAGAAAATATCCAGGTAATAGAAAGCCCGGTTGCCAATATCTTGGGCAGGGATGTTGGGTTGGGAGGGCTGAGACTAAAATCTAAAGAATATAAAACTGAAGTGCCATTTTCCCGGATTAATTTCGAAAGAGGTCCTTACGGTTACAGAAAAACCCGGATTGATTTTGGCAAAAATTTAGGTCGTAAAATAGGTTTTTATTTTACCTCTGGCTGGGAAAAAGCAGATTCGCCTCAGTCGAATATAACTAATAGCAATTTCAAATCATTATATCTTACCAGTAACCTACTTTTCAAGATGAGGAAAAACTGGAAAGTTAAAGTAAAAGCCTTCCATTTTGAGAACCGTGCTGGTAATCCTTTACCTTATGAATCTGCAATCGCTTTGAAAACCAAGGGAAATAGCTGGATTTTTGATTTGAGTTCAGATTATTATTTTAAAAATAATTCATTATTGAAAATTGAAGGCTTATTTAGCTCAAATTCAGCAAAAAGTTATAATGGTGGATATTTTCTCGACAGGGAAAAGGAGGGTAGGGAATATTATCTAAAGGGAAGTTACGAATTCAGATGGGACCGGAGAAATCAAGCCAGATTGGAAGGATTTCTTAGCAGAGAGAAGTTAAAAATAAAAGGGTTGGAAAAATCTACGAACCAAGGTTATCTTTCCTATCTGCATCTATTAGAGTTCTCTTCAAAATTCTACACCTTTCTCTTTTTAAGATTAAACCGAAATTCCGATTTTGGATCCAGAGGACCGGAGTTTAACTGGAATTTATCCGGCACCGGAGGGGTCTCTTATCTGCCGAATAAAGAGCTGACTTTATTTTTCATTTTTTCCCGTGTCTTTGACAATCCCACATTACATGACCTTTACCTTAAGAGGAGCAGTTATTCGGTTCATTTCGATTCAACCTATTTTTCTTATCAAGAATGTTATAACCTTTTTCTTGGGACTGAAGGACTTACTTCTGGAAAGGTTGGGTTCTCCTGGCTGAAAAAAGAATTCAGCCTGAGAAGTTCCCTCTTTTTCTCTTTGAATCAAGACAACTTAGAATGGACTTTCTCTAAAACAGTTGACCGGGTTTTTCCTTATACCTTTATCAGATACCAGTACTTGCCTTCTAACCGGGAAAGAAATTTATTTGGTCTATCTTTAAATTATGATTATATATTCTCACCTAACTTTGAAAGTGGTTTTTCCTATGCTTATAAAAGGGCCCGTTCTCATAAAAACTATTATTTCCCTTACAGTCCGGAACATAGTTTTTTTACTTATTTCCAGTATTCAAACGAATATTTGAGAAGGGAGGTCGGAATTAAGGTAAGATTGGAACAGGAATATCTCTCTAAGAGGTATCTGGCTGATTATAATCAGGATCAGGTTCCCTTTACCCTTCTTTTTAATTCCAAAATCACTTTGAGGTTTTTAAATTTTCGTTTCTATTATGTAATCGAGAATATAACAAATGAGACTTACCGGACCAGAGGCGATTTTAATATGCCAGAAAGGACATTCTGGTTCGGGTTTAGCTGGGATTTCTATGATTGAGGTTTAAATATAATGGTTCTGTCATTGCGAGGAGTTCTCCCGCATTTTGCGGGAGGACGACGAAGCAATCTCTTAATCTGGAGGGATTACTTCGTTCCTTTTCCGCCTAAGGCGGACTCGCAATGACAGCTCAGAGCAAGGAGAAAATTATGAACCGGGAAGAGGCTTTAAATTTAGTTAAGTCTAAAATCAAAAATAAGAATCTGATCAAACACATGTTAGCGGTGGAAGCAATAATGAGAAGGCTGGCAGAATATTTCAACGAGGATACAGAGCTCTGGGGTTTAACTGGACTTTTACACGATTTAGATTACGATTCCACAGTAAATGATTTTGCAAATCACGGCATCCTTACAACCGAGTGGCTTAAAGAATATAATTTGGATGAAAAATTACTTTATGCCATCAAAGCCCATCCTAAACATGTGCCAGCCACCTCTAAATTAGACTGGGCATTGTATGCTAC
>JAZDLB010000329.1:0-2397 GCA_043802565.1 Candidatus Zixiibacteriota bacterium
CTGCTCCTTTTCCGCAGGCTAAGAAAAGAAAAAGTAAAAGCAAAAATGAAACTAAAGCGAGTTTTTTTAAAATCATTCTCACTCCCTTTTATATAAATAAAAGAAAGAAATTTTATAAAAATTAGCAAGGGGAAAATGGAGAAAAAGAAAAGATGTGGTTGATTAAATCTTTAACGGTAAAGATTATGGAGTGTATCGCCCGTGACGATGCCATAAGATAAAGATCGCAAGCTGAAGCTTGCGCCTACAACTCAGACAGCCATTTATCCCCGGTAGCCACAGACTTCTTTCGGACTGAGTCCCTCAGGACGAATGTCAGTCTGCGTTAATTCGCTCGTTGTGCTATCCTTTAAGGATCGCAAAGCTAACTCAAGCAAAGGCAGATTGCTTCTTCGTCCCCGCAGGGAGACTCCTCGCAATGACAGTATAGGTGAAGCGTCGGGTTATATGCCCGACGATCGTCTTTCTCTAAAAATAGATAAAGCTAAAACTAAAGCTTTATACTCCAGATTCAATCTCTGGAGTGTAAACCTTTCCTACGGTAGCTACGAGCCAGCCCGTCCGTAGGAACGGAGTCTCCGCTTCTCGGACAGGTTTACCAATAATTAGACAAAAGTTTGTAGCGTCCGATTTAATGCCCAACGAAAAAAGATCGGGCGAGCAAATTTTTGCTCGCCCAGTAAAGCTTGCTCCTCAGATGAGTGATAATCTTACGGTAACTTAGGGCATGGTTTACACACATCCCAGCAAACGATAGGCGGGTTAACAGTGCATACACGATAACAGCATAAGCGGGCAGCTTCGACAGTTTTAGAAGCATTAAGCACAGTAAATCCTGTAACCAAAGCCAATATGGCAAAGAGGAGCACAAAAGCTCTTAGCTTTCTGAAAAGCTTCATCTGATATCACCTCCTTGTGTATTTGAACATTTAGCTTTCCCTTCAAACACTGAAGGTATTTTTTCATGTCAGCCCGGTCCTCCTAACAATTCATAAAACTCATTTGTAGCATACCACCTTACATTCATATACCGGGTCGAACACACACACTAAAAGGCATCTCTTGGCATAAGCAGTCATATAAAATGAGCCCCAGAGGACCACCGCTAAAGCCAAGACCAGAACTACGACTCTGATCTTTCTTAATAGTTTCATTTATTTCACCTCCTTTCTAAGGGTTTAGAGATGAGGAAAGCATTACCTCGATCTCCTTTCTGTAATTATCCGGAAGAGGCCCGGGCCAGACTTTTTGAACCACTCCGTTGGTATCGATGAGCATTGTCTGGGGAATCACCTCCACTTTATATTGGTCAACGAGTGATAAATCAGAGACCATCAAAACAGGAAATTCCAACTGAAATCTCTTTATAAACTCCTCAACCTTACTCTTTTCAGCCTGAGTAACTCCGACAAATCTCAACTTTTCAGAGTTGTGTCTCTGATAAATCTCTTTCCAAAATGCCAGGTTTTCCTCACAGGAGGGACAGGCTGGGGAAAACCAGAGGAGGACTGTCTTTGCAGATGAAGGATATTCCACTTTGAACTCCTCCCCTTTTAGATTTACCCCAATCAGGGATGGGACCTTGTCTGCAGGTCCAAGGACTTTAAAAGGACCCCTGGGACGAGAAAGTGCTTCTCGGAGTTTACGATTTTCCTGAACTAAAAGGAAAATCTCAACTCCCATCACCATGATTATTACGATAAGAACTATTGACCAAATCTGAGTTTTTAAAAAACCTGATTTTTCTTCCATTTTACTCCTTTTTTATTAAGATTTCATTTACATTTTTCAACTTATCTATACCCTCTTTGTTTATAAAATGTAAACTGAGCAAATAAATTTATTCCTGAGATATCCACTACTTTTTAATGAGTAAAATATCAGATCGGAGCTCCTTTCATCCTTAAAAGAATTCCAAGGAAGGCAACCAGTTTGGTTTTCAAATTAGTTAGCTTCAATATATTTTTATAAAGAACGTTGTCAAGAAAAATTTTAAATTCTTGTTTAAGTATCATTATCAGATTAAAAAAGGATTAACTCTCAGGCTTAAAAAGACTAATACTTGACTTAACTTTCTAGGATGAATCGGTATTAGGAAATGCTGATGCGTTTTTGCTTTGGCAATTCTCCCCCCTTTGACGGGATCTTGAGACCATTGCCAAAGCATCAAAGTTTACTAATTAAATTTTCAACACTCCGTCTTTCATTATCACCTGTCCATCTATTTCCAGGGTTGGCTTTAATAAGATTCCGTCCAAATGGCTCTGGACTGAGACATTTCCACCCATAGATTTATTGTCGCCAATTGCCATATGCACGGTTCCCATCACCTTCTCATCCTCTAAGACATTGCCAATTATCCTGGCTTTATCATTGGTGCCGATCCCCAGTTCAGCT
>JAZDLB010000330.1:0-2449 GCA_043802565.1 Candidatus Zixiibacteriota bacterium
TGAAGAAGATTTGAAACTGACCCAGGAAAAATACAACTTAGGTGCGGCATCTATCCTGGAGCTCTTAGATGCAAATGTCTCTTACAAGACTGCAAAAAGTAATCAGGTTCAATCCCTGTATGATTATAATTTAGCTTTAGCCAAATATGAAAAAGCTATAGATAAATAAGCGGATTAGAAAAACTGGAGGAGATTTATGAAGAAAAGAAGTAAGATCATAATCGGGGTTATAGTAATAGCTGTAATAGTAATTGTCGTCTTGCTAAATTTAAGCAGGTCCGGCGAAAAGGTCTATAAAGTGGAGGTGGATAAGGTCAAAAAAGGGGATATAGCCTCTTTAGTCACAGGGAGTGGAAAGGTCCAGGCGAAAAAGGATGTAAAGATCAGCGCTACTGTTCCGGGATTGATAATAAGTCTTCCAATTAAAGATGGGGATTGGGTTAAAAAGGGACAGCTTCTGGTTCAGATCGACCCTTCTGAATATAAGTCTGCTGTTGCTCAAGCCACAGCCCAGTTGAACTCAGCCAGAGCTAATCTGGAGCAGGCAGAACTGATTTTTGAGCGCCAGAAGAAACTGTATGAAAAAAATCTCACCTCCAAGGAACAGTATGATGCAACCCTGACCCAGTATAATGTAGCCAAGGCTCAATATGATCAGAGCTCAGCTTCTCTAAGACAGTCTAATGACCTTTTAGTTAAGACCACCATTACTGCTCCAATGGAGGGAAAGATTACAGAGTTAATGAAAAAAGAAGGTGAGATGGTAACCGGTGCCACTTATAATCCCACTGAGATTATGACCATATCTGACATATCTCTATTCGAGGTAGAAGTAGAAGTGGATGAGACCGATATCGCAGAGGTGAAATTAAGTCAGGAAGCAAAAATAAAGATAGATGCTTTTCCAGATACGGTTTTTAAAGGAGAGGTTTCAGAGATCGGTAATACCGCCAAAGTCACCGGTTATGGCACCCAGGATCAGGTGGTGAATTTTTTAGTCAAGGTTCTGCTCTTAGATGAGGTACAGGGGATAAAACCGGGTATGTCAGCCTCAGTTGACATTACTACTGCTTCTCACAAAGACGTTCTGCAGATCCCGATTGCCGCAGTGGTGATGCGGGAGGAGAAAAAAGATACTCTGAATACCAAATCTAAAGAAGGCAAAACTACAGCCTTAGCCTCATCTGAACAAGAAGAAAAAGATAATAAGAAGAAGAAAAAAGAGCTGGATGGGGTCTTTTTGGTTGAGAAAAGCAAGGCAAAGTTCATTCCTATCAAGAGCGGAATTTCTGATCAGCAGAATATCGAAGTAGTTACCGGCTTAAAGGAAAATGACCAGATAATTACTGGCAGTTATAAGATCTTAAGAACCTTAAAGGATGGGGATAAGATCAAAATTGAGAAAAAAATAGAGAAAAAAGAGGGAAGTTGAAGTGCTGATTAAAACTGAGAATCTCTGGAAGGTATATGAGATCGGGAACGAAAAAGTTCAAGTCCAAGCCTTAAGAGGGGTTGATTTAGAAGTGAAGAAAGGGGAGTATCTGGCGATAATGGGACCTTCTGGCTCAGGGAAGTCAACTCTGATGAATCTGATCGGGTGTCTGGATACACCCACGCAGGGGGAATATTATCTCAATAGCAGACTGGTGAGCCAGATGAACGATGATGAATTAGCCTATATCCGTAATAAAGAGATAGGGTTTGTTTTCCAGACTTTTAACCTTTTGCCCAGGGCAACTGCATTACACAATGTGGAGCTTCCGTTAATCTATAATGGAACAGAATCAAAAGAGAGGATAGAGAGGGCAAAGAGGGCTCTAAAAATTGTGGATTTAGAGGAGCGGATGACTCATAAGCCGAATGAGCTTTCCGGAGGAGAAAGGCAGAGGGTTGCAATAGCCAGGGCGATAGTGAACAACCCTTCTTTAATCTTAGCAGATGAACCGACTGGTAATCTGGATACAGTCACCGGAGCAGATATTATGAAACTGGTTGATCGGCTTCATTCTGAGGGGAATACCATAATCATAGTCACCCACGAAGCAGATATAGCCAGATATGCTGACCGAATCGTGCATATCCGGGATGGTAAGATCGAAAAAGAGGAAAAATTAAGATAAGTCTCTGAAAAAGAATAATAGAGTGTATCCGCCTTAAGTGTAGTTTTTCAGTATTTCGGTAACGGTTTTTTTCTAGTATACTAATCTAGAAAGGAGGCCGTTACAGATGATAAAATCTATTAAATTAGGATTAACCTCCAAATGGTTGTTAGTGGTTCAAGAGTATGAACTGGTTAAGCAGAAGAGATCGAAGAATTTCAAGACGGTAGATCAGATCTGCCAGGCATATAAAGTCCATCGCAAAGACATAAGAAAGTATTATGAGCGATGGATTAAGTCCAGTAAGGATATGGAAGCACTTCTACCTCAAAAAAGAGGGCCTAAACCAG
>JAZDLB010000331.1:0-4508 GCA_043802565.1 Candidatus Zixiibacteriota bacterium
CCGAAAATCTGAGTAAACCAGGGGATGGCTCGCTCCTCTATTCGGTTAGAGTTAGTGGAATTGAAGAGATCTCAAGATGGATTTTAGGTTTTGGTGAAATGGTGGAGGTACTGGAACCTGAGGAATTAAAAGTAAATATCAAAGAAACGGTTCAAAAGATGCAAAAGCTTTATTCGATTTAAGCTTAATAATCCTTAAAATAATGATTTAATTTTTTCTACGATTTGAGATGAAACCCCAATAGTGTTTTCTTTTGGAAAACCATTTTTCTGAAATAAATCCGATAGCTCCTGGGTGATAATCTCTTTCTTCTCATCAAGAGCTTGTTTAACAGCATTACTATTAGCCTGTTTTACCGAACCCTTCATCTCTTCAAGAAATTTTGCTAAATCTCTTTTCTGTATGACATTAAATAATCCGATGTGAAGAGATATAATAACTATTGCCTCCATAGTCAGGGTTATCAGAAGGTCTGGCATAATTACCTGCTTCGTCCTGATTGGAGATTGGTGTAAACTGAGTATTTTCCCAAAGACAGTTGAAAATAGGTCTTCTGCTTCTGGCATATCTTTATACTCCTTTCTTTGTACCGGTCTGGCTGAATAAATAGTTTTCAATAAGTTTGAATTTAAGTTGATAAAAGAATGGAGTCAAGCAAAATAATTATGAGTTACAGTTTATTCAATAATAGTTTGACATGCCTCTTGGCATTGATTAAATTCTCCCTTGAAATCCATATTTGCTAAAGGGATGAAGAGTGGCTAGAAGACCGCAACATTTTTTTGTGATTGACCTTTTTATTCAGGAAAGTATTTGGGAATAATTTTTTTAGATTGATGAAATAATGGAAGGTATTGATAAAATTCTTTCTTTAGTTCAAAAAGTTCTCCAGAATGATCTTTCCTTAGAGCAAGCAGTAAAATTGCTCTCCTCCTCTGAGTTTAAACCTCACTTGAAGGACAAGGTTATTACGAGACTGGACGAAATTGCAAATCAGTTAATGCTACAAGCTCCACCCGTAGCTTATCTGCTTTCAAAATTTTCATATGAAGCCTGTAAAATAATGGGTAATCTGGTTCAGCAACCATATTGCGGTCTTACCCTGGGAAGAATTTTACTACGTTCAGGTCGATTTTACGTAGCAATTTCATTATTCGAGGAAGTGCTAAGGTTTTTCGAAGAAAAAAATGAAAAGCAAGCTATTGGAGCAGTTCTTGGCAATCTTGGCATTGCCTATTATTCACTTAGTGATTACCTAAAAGCTGCAGAGCACCATCAGCAAGCATTGAAGATAGACCGGGAAATAGGGGATAGACAAGGAGAAGGGTCTGATCTTGGTAATCTTGGTATTACCTATTCTTCACTTGGTGATCTCCCCAGGGCTATAGATTTTTATCAGCAGGCATTGAAGATAGCACGGGAGATAGGGGATAGATGTAGCGAGGGAAATCAACTTGGCAGTCTTGGCAATGCGAACAGGTCTCTGGGTGATTACCCAAAGGCTATAGAGTATTATCAGCATGCGTTGAAGATATTACGGGAGATAGAGGATAGAAAAGGAGAAAGTGCAGTTCTTGACAATCTTGGCATTGTATATTATTCACTCGGTGATTACACAAAAGCTATAGAATATTACCAGCAGGCATTGAAGATATCACAGGAAATAGGGGATAGACAATTTGAGGGGAACCATCTTGGCAACCTTGGTTTAGCTTATGCTTCACTCGGAGATTACCCTGGGGCTATAGATTTTTATCAGCAGGCATTGAAGATATCACGGGAGATAGGGGATAGAGGATTAGAAGGGGCAACTCTTGACAATCTTGGCTTAACTTACGCTTCACTCGGAGATTACCCCAGGGCTATAGAGTATTATCAGCATGCAATGGAGATATCACGGGAGATAGGGGATAGACAAAATGAGGGGAACCATCTTGGTAATCTTGGCAATGCCTATTTTTCACTCGGAGATCACCCCAAGGCTATAGAGTATCATCAGCAGGCATTGAAGATATCACGGGAGATAGGGGATAGAAAAGGAGAAGGGGTAACTCTTGACAATCTTGGCTTAACTTACGTTTCACTCGGAGATTACCCCAGGGCTATCGAGTATTGTCAACAGGCATTAAAGATATCACGGGAGATAGGGGATAGAAAAAATGAGGGGAGCAGTCTTGGTAATCTTGGCAATGTCTATTTTTCACTTGGTGATTACCAGCAGGTAATAGAGTATTACCAGCAGGCATTGAATATATTCCGTGTTATTGGAGATATTGATTCGGAAAGAATAGAGTTAGGCAATTTGGGTAGTGCACACAAAAGTTTGAAGGAAAATGATAAGGCATATTCTTACTACAAAAATTCTATCGATCTAACAGAGAAGATTAGAGGAGTAATAAAACAGGAGGAATATAGATCAAGCTATTTTAAAAGAAGCGAGAATGTTTATGATTCTATTATTCTTTTGTGTAATCGAATGAGAAGTGTACAAGAGGAGAAGTTAATAGAATCCTTTGAATATTTAGAACGTTCGAAGTCCCGCACTTTTTTAGAATCCCTGGCGCATACGCCTATAAAACCTTCTAAAGAAATCTCAACCCAGCTTCTCGAAAAAGAAAGTGAACTGTTACAAAAGATAAGAGGTTTGTATGTCTCTAAAGAGAAACAAAAACAAGTTTCCCTATCAGAAATCCAGAGTTTGGAGTCCGGACTGGATGAAGTCTGGAATAAGATTGATAAAATTGACCCTGAGTATGTCTTTATGCGAAAAGGCAAGCCTTTGAGCTTTGCCCAGATTCAACAATTGATTAAATCTCAAGGAGAGAGGGTTTGCCTGGTAGAATATTTTCTCAGTGCGGATAAGATTCTAATCTTTATTTTGCGATCAGATGATACAGAGTTGAAAGTTGAAGAGGTTGATTTCCCCGCTGAAGAGTTTAGAAGCTATCTTGATACTTTTTTGAAAGATATATATTCTTTTGGAAAAGAAAATGCTATTCAAAACTGGCAAAATCTTGGAAGATTCTTGGTTGATCCGATCTTTAAATACCTTGAAGGAATAGATAGTCTTTATTTTGTTCCTCATCGCTGGATTCATTATCTACCTTTACATGCTTTAAGACACGATAATTATTATATGGGAGAAAAATATAAAATTGCCTATTCTCCCAGCGCCTCGGTTATAAGTTACTGCCAGAATAAAAGGAAAGACAAAAGAGAAACCTGTCTCAGCTTGGGGGTGGTTTTTGAAGAGGAGGCTGATTTAGTAGCTAAAATCTTCAAAGAGAATTCTTCTGTTTACAAAGGAATCCAAGTCACAAAAAATCTAGTTGAGGAGGAATCTAAGGGAAAAGATATTATCCATTTTTCTTGTCATGGATTTTTCTTTCCTCCGATGCCTATGAAATCAGGCTTGCTGTTAGCCCAAGGAGAAATCCTCACCGTAGAAGATATTTTCAAATTGAAATTAAATGCAGATTTAGTTACCCTAAGTGCTTGCCAGACCGGGATAAATGAGCAAAAACCTGGTGATGATTTAGTCGGTTTAACCAGAAGTTTCATTTATGCTGGAACCCCCTCGGTAGTGGTGAGCTTATGGCCGGTTTATGGTCACTCTACCCTGGAGCTGATGGAGAAATTCTATAGTTATTTAAAAGGAGGTAATACTAAAATTGAAGCACTCCAGAAAGCCCAGCTTTATATTATGAACAAACCTGAATATAGCCACCCCTACTATTGGGCTCCCTTTATTCTGGTCGGGGATTGGAAATAATTTGTATGAATAAATTTTTTTGTAGGGGGCAAGTTTCAAATCTATACATATTTTTCGTTCATTCGGGAATTGGAATCCCCGAATGTTATCTGAGAGTGCGGGAAATCCAATTCCAGCACTAACAAATCCGAATTAAGAGAAAATCAAAGCGACGGTTCAAAAAATGCAAAAGCTTTATTCTAAATCAACCTGATGTTAACTTCGAGTTTGGATCCACAGGGTTTTGAGTCAAATGTGTCTGCCAGTTTCACCATTCCAGCAGTGAAGACAGTGGTTAGTGAGCAGTGGTCAGTTATCAGTCCTACACACCCATCCAAATTTATCTAAATCTTAAAGCAAAATTATTTTGAATAACCCATTCTTGGCAAGCTCCTTTTTTGAATATCCCGTTATTTCAGTTCAAAAACCCATGACAGATTAATTTATTCTTGACTTGGTTTGTTGGAATTTATATTATTCTCCCCATACAAAACTTAGGTGTATACCTGACAAACAAACACTTACGGGTGATGATGTACTGTTAAATTTTAGATTGAGAAAATGATAATAGAGGAGAGCATTATGAAGACCAAATTAAAGTGGGGCAAAGAGGGGTGTGATATCCTGCAGAAAATGAGCAGTGATGCAAGGTGTAAGGCTTTTTCTCCAGAGGAAGAGCAAAGAGAAAGCCACCCCATATATTCCTGCAAATAACATTCCGACTAATCCCTGATAGAGATGTCCCAGGCTGAAAGAT
>JAZDLB010000332.1:0-5108 GCA_043802565.1 Candidatus Zixiibacteriota bacterium
TGAACGGTTTAACAAGAAGAATAACCTTCCCAGAGAGGTAAAAACTGATACTCTTAATTCTCTATCCTCTATCTCCTCTGAAAGTTTTTGAGATCTCTTTAGCTGCTCTAAAGCCTTTTGATAGAGACCGGTTTCCATATCGATATTAGCCAGGTTTTTTAACAGATATCCAACCGGAAGTTGAAAACCTATCTCCTGGCATATCTCTAAACCCATATTGGCATAGCTGGTAGCTTTCTCATACTCTCCTAACTTGAAGTAACATTCACTTAGATTTACGGTATTTATGGTGATCTCCTTTTTGTTTTCAATCTCCTGGTTTAATTCAAGAGATTCTAGGTAGGACTTTATTGCATTTTGGAAACTTCCCATAAGATAATAGACAAATCCAATATTATTTAAACTTCGTGCTATCTCCTCTTTGTTCCCCAACTCTTTTTTTATCTGTAAAGACTCCGTGTGGTATTCCAGTGCTTTTTTATATTGATGTTGAGAAACATAAATTGATCCCATATTGTTAAGAGTAGAGGCGATCTTGTGCTTATCCCCAAGTATTTTATATACTTCCAAGGCTTCTTTAAAAGAGTCCAGTGCTTTCTGATATTGTGAGTCTATCCAGTAGATATTTCCGATATTATTCAGGGTATGGGCTATCTCCTTATAATCCTTCAGATCTTGGAAAATCTCCCTGGCTTTTACTAAGCAGGCCAGACCATTTTGAAAGTCGTGTTTCAGCCTGAAGAGATCTCCCAAGTCTTTATAAGTCTCAGCGATTAATCTCCGATCTTCTGAAGGATCCGCTATTTTTAGAATCTCTTCATAGTCCTTTTGAGCCTGTTTTAGCTCGCCTATGTTTTTCAACAGGTTGCCCCTTTGCATAAGGGCTTGAGAAATCCTTTTTTCTCTTTCCTTTTCTTCAGGAAATTTTTCCGCGGCTTCTAAGGTTTTATCAATATATTTTAAGGCTTGAGGATAGTCTAAATCCTTCTGGTTTTTGACAGCACATTGAAAGGAATATTCAAAAGCTTTTTGGTAATCATCGCTTAAAATAAAATGATGGGCAACTGCCTCGGTCTCGATCTCTTCTCCCTGAGATTTTCTTTCCTCCAGGTGATAAGCCAGTTTGCGATGAAGTGGCTCTTTCTCTGGGTTGAAATTCTTATAGATCAAGGACTGAAGAACAGGACTGGCAAAATTATATACCAGAAAGGAGGGTTTCTTTTGAGTCTGTATCAGAATCCTATCCTTTAAAAGGACGAAAAGTGTTTCAAAGATTTTCTCCTCATCATATCCGGTTAAGAATTTTATAGATTTCAGGTCGAACTCTATCCCGATTAAAGATGCCAGGTCCAGGAAGCTCAAGACCTTCTCCGGATATCTTTTTAGATTTCCTAAAATGGTCTTCTCGATATTATCCGGAATCTCAAGCTCAGCTAAGAGTTTTTTCTCTAATCTGAACGAACCTTTTTCGAAGTAGAGGACCTTCTTTTCAAAAAGGTATTTCAAAATCTCCAAGGCGAAAAGCGGAACTCCAGAGGAATTATGATAGATGAAGTCAAGCAGGGATTTTGAGATAGTCTTCTCTGCTAACTTCTGGGATAAAAGCTCCTCTAATTCCTTCAGGGTCAAGGGAGGTAGCCTTAGAAAGAGGAGCTGGCTTGTGCTGGTAAGGCGGTTGATCAGAGATTTAAGTTTACCCTGTGGGTCTAAGTTGTTTTCCTGTAATGTTCCGACTAAGAAGAGCTTGGATCTATCCAGGGTTTTGGTTAGCTCCTCCATGAAACTAAAGCATCCTTCTCCCATCCAGTGAAGATCTTCAAAAGCTAAGACAAAAGGAAAAAGATTGGAAGCCTCAAAAAGAAAGGATGATAGTCTATCCAGCTTTAAACTTCCCTGGTTTTCTTGATCTGGAGTTGCAGTTAGGAATAATTTAAAATCCTCCTCATATTTCTGGCACAGTGGTGGAAAGAGCTGTTGAAAGAAGGGCCAGATTTTTCTGAAAAGCTCCTTCAGGGGTTGTAAAGGATAGGTTTCTTCTTTGGGACCATCGATCTGGACAAAAAGGTTCCCCTCAAGCTGGCTTTCTTTTTTGAGATACTTTAACAGAGTAGATTTCCCAATTCCCAACTCTCCTTCGATTATAAACATCCTGCCAGCATTAGAGAGAGACTCTTTTAATTCTTTTTGCAGAATCTGAAATTCTTTTTCCCGGGCAAGGATTTTGCCACCGTAAAGCTGATTTATATAGGAAGTCTTTTCAGCTCCCCAGAGAGGAAAAGTTACGATCTGGGAGAGCTTTTCTTTTAGCTCTGAGATATTCTGGAAACGGTCTTCAGGCTTTTTCTGTAGAAGTTTTAACACTAAAGCATCCAGCTCCTCAGATAGTCCAGCTCTAAAGGCCGAGGGAGGAGGAGGGATTTTTTCTAAATGATTAGATCTCAAAACCAATGGATTTTCAGAAGTAAAAGGAAGCTTAGAGGTTAAAAGCTCAAATAAGATTATTCCCAGGGAATAAAGATCGGCGCGCTGGTCAATTTTTTTGCCAAGCCAGACCTCTGGAGCCATATAATCAGGCGTTCCTTCAATTTGATCTGAAGCTTGATAAGAGGAGGTTCGAACCAGCCCAAAATCCAGGAGTTTTACAGAGAAAATACCGGGAGCTAATTTAAAGTTGGAAGGTTTTAAGTCAGCGTGGATTAAATTTTGTAAGTGGAGGCATTCTAAGATATCACAGATCTGCCAGATGATCTTGTAAAACCTATTTAAATCTGGCTGGGCAATTTCTGGAGATAACTCTTCACCTTCTACCAGCTCCATGGTGTAGAAGGCTTTTTTTTCTCTGGTATAGCCAAAGTCATATACTTCCACTATTCCTGGATGAGATAGCTCTGAGGTTAGCCTGAACTCCTGCTTGAATTTCTCCAGACTATTTTTTTCTTCACCGCCAAAGGCAGTGTGGAGTTTTAGAGCTATCCTTTTTTCCTCCCAGAGGTCAAAAACCTCAAATACCACCCCTAAGCCACCCTGGGCTAACTTTTTTATAATCTGATATCGAGGAGTTATAAACTTTTTTTCTTCTAACATAGCCGGAATAGTTTTTTAAAGGAGAGGAGGGGTGAAATTATAACTTTTTTATCGGTCTTAGACCTAAAGATAAAATTTAAGGAGAGATGGTGGGAAAGCTGATCAAAAAGGTGGTTCCTTTTCCTACCTGGCTTTCCACTTTTATCTTCCCTGTATGGTTTTTGATAATTTTCTGACAGGTAACCAGTCCCAGACCATGACCTTCTCTTTTGGTGGTGAAATGCGGCTCGAAGATCCGGTTTAAATTCTCCGGTGGTATTCCTGGTCCGTTGTCTTCTATTTTCACCCAGACCTTTTTCTCCAGCGGTTTATACTCACAGGAAATCAAGATCTCACCTTTTCCCTCTGGCTTGGTTCTGATGGCTTCGGCTGCATTGTTTAACAGGTTTAAGAAGACCTGCTGAATCTGTCCTCCATCTAACTCTAACAGAGGAAGCTCCGGATCAAAGTAGTGGTTTAATTTTATTCCTGAGAATTTACTCTGAGGTTTCAAGGAAAAGAGGAGATCCTCTACTAAATTTTTTAGATCATATTTTTCCACCTGAGTTTCCAGCCTGGAGAAATCCATCAGCCCATCGGTGAAACGCTTCATAGTGTCAACGCTTTCTAAGATGGCTTTAGAATTAGCCGTGGCTTTATCCAGTTCTCCCTTCTTCAAATGCAGAGGAAGTAGCTCGGCATTATTCAGGATTATAGTAAGGTAATTATTTAACTCATGTCCGATAGAAGCCGCCATTTCCCCTGTGGCTACAAGCTTTTCAGATTGGATCAGCCTTTTTTCTAAGAGGACCTTATCGGTAATATCCTCCACCACTAAAATTAATCCCATAATTCGATTTTCTACGTTCTGCAGGGGACTAACCTTTAAGGACAGGACTAACTCTTCTTTTTCGAACTTATAAAAAGACTTAGCCTCTTCGTAAGGCTGACTGGTATAGAGAACCTGATAACAGATCTTCTTCCATTTGTTTCTCTCTTCTGTAGGAATTAAATCTAAAATGGAGACCTGGCTTAAGGACAAATTAATTGACTCCTCTCTCCAGCCGGTTTTCTTGAAAATCTCTTTAGAGGCTTGGTTAGCTATGGTGATCTGAAGATTGTTATCCACCACGATCAGACCAATCGGGGTACGGCTGACTACGTTTTCGTTATAAATTTTCAGAGCTAAAAGATTTTCGTAGAGCTTGGCGTTCTCGATAGCTATGGCTGCCTGTCCAGCAAAAAGCTCAAAGAGATAAAGGTCGCTCTGTAAAAACACGTTACTTTTGGAGGAGTTATCCAGGTATAAGATCCCGATGACCTTTTCCTTACTTTTAAGGGGGACGCACATAATCGATTTCAGATTGAGCTCTAAGATGCTTTTCTGTTTGGAGAACCTTTCATCGTTCAGAGCATCGCTGGTATAGGTCGACTCCCCATTTGAGGCCACCTTATTAGCGATGGACATACTTATCCTGAAATCTTCTTTGTTCAAGGACTCCTTGGAGATATTGTGAGCGGTCTTGAACTGAAGCTCTCCAGTATCATCTAAAAGCATCAGAAAGCCTCTTTCCGCTCTTAACAGGGAAACTGCTTTTTTCATCACGGTCTGAAGGATGTCATCCAGCACCAGAGAGGAGTTGATGGCCTGGCTAACCTCTAAGAGTGCTTCCAGATCATCATTTTTAAATTTCCCTGAATTGTTATTCTGTAAACGGGGGTGTGCGGTTTGAACTTTCTGGAAAAGGCTCTCCATTTCTTCCAGGGCGGTCGGGCTCTTTTTAGGAACCCCAATATTACTCATCTTCCTCCTCCAATCCCTACTCTAAAATCAAGGCTGTTTACAATATGGAAATTCATTTATTTTTATCGGCAGAAAAGGGTTTTTTTTAATCAAAATGACGAAAATAACAGTCTTTCGAGAGGAACATATCAATCCGTATACCGATTTCTGAACCAACATTAAGAATTTGTTAGTAACTAACGAGATATCGCGAAGGGGTGGAGATTGTTGAGCGAAGCGAAATCCCGCTTCTGCGGGGTCT
>JAZDLB010000333.1:0-5479 GCA_043802565.1 Candidatus Zixiibacteriota bacterium
AAATATGTAATAGGCATTGGTATAATTTTGATATTTATAGTTTTCGGAGCTTTGTCTTTCAGAAAAAATCTTACCCCTTATGTGGGATTCAAAGAGGCGAAAAGCTCAAATAGTTCAGTTCAGATAATTGGCGAAGTCCTCCCGGAGGAGGCCAGATATGACCTTGAAAATCAGAAATTTTACTTCACCTTAAAGGATTCAAAAGGGGAGAAGATGAATATAGTTTTCCATGGAGTTAAACCGGCTAATTTTGAGCAGGCTACCAGTATCGTGGTTATAGGTAAATATGAAAAGGGACTTTTTTTAGCTAATCAGGTACTGGTTAAATGCCCATCCAAATACCAGGGGGCAAAATAGATGGCTTCAGGCGATCTTTTTTTGCTACTCTGTCTTCTTGGAGCTATCTTCTCAGCCATTCTTTTTTTGTGGAGCTCAAAAGGGGATAAGAAGATATTAGGGTGGGCTAAAATAGTTTATTATTTCACATTTCTTTTTTCCTTATTGGCTACTTTAGACCTTTTCTATCTTTTTTTGACTCATAATTTTCAGACTTCTTACGTGTTTGGATACAGCTCAACTGATTTACCTTTTTTCTACCTTATATCTTCTTTCTGGGCAGGTCAGGAAGGGACCTTTCTTTTGTGGCTTTTCATCGGGCTTTGGCTGGGTCTTTTCCTGATTAAGAAAAAGGAGGACGAATTACAAGGGTATCTTTTATTTTTCTATCTTCTGGTCCAGATATTTTTTTTAGTGTTACTTTTGAAAAAAAGTCCGTTTGAGCTTTTGCCAGATAAACCGTTAGAAGGTAGAGGGCTTAATCCTCTTTTGAAAGACCCCTGGATGGTATCTCATCCCCCTCTGGTTTTCATTGGTTATGCTGGCTTAGCCATTCCATTTGCTTATGCTTTAGCGGCTTTGATAAAGAATAAGTATGATACCTGGAAAAAGTCTTCTTTACCCTGGGTAGGGTTTTCCGCTCTAACTTTAGGTGCAGGGATTTTCGTAGGTGGATTCTGGGCTTATAAGGTCTTAGGTTGGGGGGGTTACTGGGGATGGGACCCGGTAGAGAATACCTCCTTGATTCCCTGGATAACAACTGTGGCCTTGTTACATGGGTTCATCTTAGAGAGGAATAAAAATAGTTTGAAGAGGGCCAATCTTTTTTTGGCTATAGTTTCTTTTCTTTTAGTTCTGTATGGGACATTTCTAACCCGGAGTGGAATTTTAGCTGATTTCTCGGTTCATTCTTTTGCTGATTTAGGACTTAATCAATACCTTGTTTTCTTTATGCTTTTATTTTCAGCTTTTTCCCTGGGACTTCTGGTTTTTCGTTCTTTAAAGTTACAAAGTGCAGAGTCTGGTAAATCGATCTTATCCCAGGAGTTCGTAGTTCTTTTAGGGATTATCTTTTTGTCCGTATCTGCGGTTTTGATCTTAATAGGGACTTCTGCTCCAATCATAACTGGTTTCTTAGGTAAACCCTCCAATGTATCTATACCTTATTACATCCGGACCAATCTTCCAGTTGCTATTATCTTAGGATTACTTTTAAGCCTATCTCCTCTTTTGCCCTGGAAAGAGGTTTCTATAAAAGAATTGGGTAAAAGGATTGCCCTACCCTTAATTATAGTTATAATTCTCTCGATAACTGCCTGGGCTTTTGGGGTCAAGAGTTTATCTTATTTTCTTTTTATTTTCTTCTCTATCTTTGTTTTGATTTCAAATTTAATGATATTTTTAAAAAGACTAAAAGGGAAGTTACTCAATACCGCAGGTTATTTAACCCATATCGGCATCGGGCTGATGTTTATAGGTATCCTTACTTCTTCCGGATATTCAAAGTCTGTAAAATTGAATCTGCTTAAAGGTGAAACCAAAGAAGCCTTCGGTTATCAGCTTACCTTTCAGGGTGAAGAAAATTCTTCGAGGAAGAATGAAAGCTTACTTTTGGTGCAGGTGAAAAAGGGTAAAGATAATTTTATAGCTAAACCCAGACTTTACTGGAGCGAATATAATCAGGGGATAATGAGAAAACCACATATAAAAAGAAGGATGATAGAAGATTATTATTTTGCTCCGATGGAATACAAAAAAGAAGAATTAAATTTCTCTGAGCCGTTTAATCTATCTAAAGGAGAGGAAAAAGAGGTTGAGGGCTACAAAATCAAGTTCTTAAATTTCGATATGACTTCACATGGGCAGGGAGGAGAAGTTAGAGTCGGTGCTGTTCTTGAAATTGGTTATCAAAACCAGAAAGTGACCGCCACTCCGGCAATTGTTTTTGAAGAACAGAATAAGATGACCCATATAGAAGCTAACTTGCCGGATAATAACCTAATTTGTTTAGAAAGAGTAATGGCTGACCAAAAAATGGTTACTTTAAGTATAGGTAAGAAAGGAGAAGAGGGGAGGGGAGAGGTTCTTCTATTAGAGGTGAGCAAAAAGCCTTTAATTAATCTTTTATGGTTAGGCTCGATGGTGGTTATGGCAGGTCTTTTTATGATGACCTGGAGAAGAAGTAAAGAGTTGTAGTTGTAGCGGAAGGCTTCAGCCTTCCATTGTTTTATCGTAGTGCGACCCTTTTCCTAATAACGGAGACTACGTCTGGCGTAGCCACCGTAGGACAGGGTCGCTTAAGTTTCCAGGCACCGTTCTTTGTTAGTGAGGACACCAATCCAATGGCTCTCCAATTGGATCCAGGCTGGACAAATTCGGACGAAAAGCATAAAATCACCATATTGTCATTGCGAGTCCGCCTTTGGCGGGGCGAAGCAATCCCTTTACTTTGTTGAGATTGCTTCGTCATCCGCCTGTGGCGAGACTCCTCGCAATGATAAGGTAGGTTTTTAATCCGTCATCCGTCATTCTTCATATTATTATCGTATAATTTGTTTGACATCTAACTTTATTGATTTTATATTGGCTTTGAATTTGCGCCTATAGCTCAACTGGATAGAGCATCGGACTTCGGATCCGAGGGTTGAGGGTTCAAATCCCCCTAGGCGCGAGGGGAAGTGATTAGTGAGAGAGTGATTAGTGATTAGCTTATTTTAGATTTTAAGCTTTTGACTATAGCCTTTAGACTTTGGACTTAAGACTGTATTTTCCGTCCCCATCGTCTAGCCCGGTCCAGGACACCGCCCTTTCACGGCGGCGACACGAGTTCAAATCTCGTTGGGGACGCTTTTGATAATACAGGCAAAAGGCAAGAGGCAATAGTCTAAAGGCTTGCAAAACTGTAGTGTAAAGCTTTAGCTTTACCTTAAGTAGAAGTGAGGAGCCCCGTGTCCCGACATTATTCTGGATTCAATTCAAACAATGCTTCTTATACGGAAACCATATAATTGATAGTTCGACGATAAAACATGAAAAAGCTACCTTCGGCTCCGAGGTACCAGTGGAAGCCATTCTCGTATCACATTGATGGTGGCTTCGGCGCGATTGGTAATGCTTTCAAAGAGGCAGCATCCCGACTCGAAAAACAGGCAAAGTCGAAACCCTTCTACAATTCGTCTCTACCCATCGCATACCTTCACCGCCATGCTTCTGAGCTCCTTCTGAAATCTTGTGTGGTCGTCATTCACCGGGGTCTTAAGGTGCCCTTCGGCAATAAAGTTGGTGGAGGGCAACCAGCCATCAAGGTTGCTAAAGATTGGGTTGCCATTAACCGGGTTCATAGCATCGGTGATCTCTATCGATACTTCACCTCCCTTGTACGCGAACATATGAAGAAATTGTCAGAACTTACAATATTTGATTGGAGTACTATTCCGCAGGAGCTCGAGCAGTGTATATCACAAATAGAGGAATTCGACAAAAAAAGTACATTTTTCCGCTATCCAGGCTCTGGTAATGAGGTCAAGGCAGACTTCAAGGAGTCATCCGTTGCAGAAATCTGGGCATCCATGGCACCGGACAAAAAGCCCGTCAAGGGCTTTTTGGAACTAGATGAGAACGACAGGATTATTGCTGCCTATTGTCTTGATCCCTCCCGTTTGCAGCCGATTCTGGAAACATTACGGAAGACGTCGGAAACTCTCGATACTTTACATTTCGCTCTCAGATCAGAATTGGGAAATGGTAATTAATTAGGATATAAGTAGTAGGTTAGGATCCCCGAACTCCTGATACTATTAAAAGTTTTGAACTCACCCCTGTATCCCCTCTCTTAAAAAGAGAGGGGGATTAAGGGGGTGAGTTTAGAAGATGAACAACAATATAAATATCCCACGTGTTTTTTGTATCGGACGGAATTATGTTGAACACGTTCAGGAACTGAAAAACATTATACCCACAAAACCGGTCGTTTTTATCAAGCCAGCATCCTGTCTTGTCGGACCAGGGAAAAAAATTCATTTCCCCAAACATGGAAGCGAGCTTCATTATGAAGTTGAGATAGTGGTAAAAGTTGGTCAGGAGGGAAGAGTGAGGACCGAAGAAGAGGCACTTTCCTTTATCTCTTCTATTACCGTTGGTCTGGATTTGACCCTTAGGGATATTCAAGAAGACCTGAAGCAAAAGGGACTACCGTGGGAAATTGCTAAGGCTTTTGAACAAAGTGCTCCCATTGGTAATTTCGTCCCGTATGATCAGTCGCTTGACTTGAACAATATCTCATTTGGATGCAAGGTCAATGGAATAGAGAGACAGAGAGGAAACACTGGTAATATGATATTCAGCATTGGAAAACTGTTGGTAGAATTGAGTAAGATATGGGAGCTATGTCCTGGAGATCTAATATACACGGGCACTCCTTCAGGAGTTGGTCCGCTTAGAATCGGAGATTCGATTGAAATTGAAAGTGACCCAATTGGAACATTCTCGTGGAGCATTATTGAGTGAGAAAGAATAGGTGGTAGTAGGTCAGGAGCTCTATGCTCCTGATACTATTAAGTGTTTCGAACTCACCCCATACCCCCTCTCTTGAGAAGAGAGGGGGATTAAGGGGGTGAGTCTCGTAGGTCAAGCATATCCCCCCTTAGATAAACTCAGGGTGTTGAGAGGAGTCGAAGCAGATGCTAAGAGTGGTGAGTCTTCGACCCTGCCTTCGGCTCTGAGGCTCAGGCTCGAAGAGAGCTCAGACCGAAGGGCAAAGTCGAACCACAGGATTGCTTGACGAAGGGGATTGTTAACCAACTCACCCCTATACCCCCTCTCTTGAGAAGAGAGGGGGAGTAAGGGGGTGAGTTTATTAATGTAGGAGTAGGTCAGGAGCCCCGTGCTCTTGATACCATTCTAAAAGATAAGGAAAAAGAATGATAAAGGACATTACAGTTGAACTAGCAACAGAAGCTGACTTACCATCAATCAAGCCGCTACTCCTGGAATTGATGGATGCAATGGACAACACAGAAGGTTTTGATGTAGAACAATCTTTTGAGAACTGCGGTGTCCTGATCAAAGATTCTGCTCATCACATGCTCGTGGCAAAAGATAAAGATACGGTTGTAGGTTTCGTAAACTTCACAACGCGAAAAAC
>JAZDLB010000334.1:0-3533 GCA_043802565.1 Candidatus Zixiibacteriota bacterium
CCTGACCCACTGAAACTCAAAACTTTTTAAATCTTTCAGGAGGTTAAGATGAAAAGGTTAAGTTTATTACTGATAATTGTCATAGGTGTAACTTTTCTTTATCTATCTTTTGCCAATCTATCCGCCTATAGTGGTGAGGAGAAACCAAAAGCTACTGAACATAAGATAGCCAAAGAGGAGATAGGGAAGAAATTTACCTGCGCGATGTGCAAGATGAAGATGAAGGTGGCAAAAAATACTCCCGCGGTGGATTATGCTGGTGAGACTTACTATTTTTGCAGTTCAGGTGAGAAAAAACTTTTCTCTAAAGATCCGGAGATGTATTTAGCTACTGAGAAATCTGCCAAGGAGGAATTAACCTACACCGAACACAAGATAACAGAGGAGGAGATAGGTAAACAAACGGTCTGTCCGGTTATGAAAAGAAGTTTTACTGTTTCCAAGGATACCCCAGCTATTGAATTTCAAGGAACGACCTATTATTTCTGCTGTCCTGGGTGTATAGGGAAGTTTATGGCATCTCACACAGAGTCTGATTCACTTAAAGTCAAATCAGATTCTCTTAAGGCAGAGCCTGATTCTCTTCATCATAATAAAAGTACAGGAGGAGCTCATAAACATAAAGGATGTTGTTGAAAAGAAGGCATCTGATATCTGCGGCATTAATATTTATCACTCTGGTCGTCTTGGGGATTTTGATTTTCAGCTCCGGGGAAAAAGAAAAAATCAAGAGTGGCGTAGATACAAAACAGACTAATAGCATCAGAGAAGGAATCTATGAAGGAGAAATAGCTCCTGATTTTACACTCAAGGACCTCAATGGAGTGGAGAAGAGTTTAAAGGAGTTCAGAGGAAAGGTGGTCCTTTTGAATTTCTGGGCAACCTGGTGTTCCCCTTGCAGAATAGAGATACCTTCGATGGTTGAGCTGTATAAAAAGTATAATGATAAAGGTCTGGAGATTATCGGGGTCAATTTAGACAGGATGGACAAGTCAGGGGTCGAGAAATTCAGTTCAGAATATAATATTACCTTTCCAATCCTTTTAGACCCTACGGGAAAGATAGCGACTTTATATGGGATAACAGCTCTGCCAGCTACATTTATCTTAGACCGAAATGGAAAAATTCAAGAAAGGGTTGCAGGTGGAAAGGATTGGTCCTCCGAAGAAAATCTTAAAATATTTGAAACCCTTTTAAATGAAAAAAAGTAATAATATATAGATATGATTTAGAAATTGACACAAGTTAAGCTCCTGCTCTAAGATGTCAGTTCTGGTGGTCTGGAGACCAATAAAAAGCAGGTGCTTGTTTCTCGTCCGAATTTGTCATCAAGACCCAAAATCGGGGATCCATAGGATTGGTGTTCTCACCAACGAAGCAAAAGGGTAGAGGGAGATCATTAGAAAAATAATCTAATTTTGGTATTTAAAAATTTTTTAAAGAGGTCAAACAAATAAAAAGGATATTTCGTTGAATTAGTGAAAAAGGAAACGGGTAAATTTTAAAGCTGAAGTCTTCACTTATTTCATTCTATACTGAGTTCCTGCCCCCCTCTCAGGTAGAGTAGGTAGTGAAGCTCCTTCAGCTTTTTATTTTATCATGAGGCAGATGGTCGGGCAGGGTGCCCGACCTACGAAAATTAAATCGTACATTTTCGTAAGCAGGGCTCCCAGCCCTGCATTTTTTATTAAGGTGGTTGCATTTTAAAGAAAGCGATTGTATTATAAATCAGTATGCTAAAGAAGAAAGCCATAGCCCTTCTCTCCGGAGGGTTGGATAGCACCTTAGCTTTGAGGATTATTCTTGATTTGGGATTTGAGGTGATCGGGCTAAACATGAAAACGCCATTCTGCACCTGCGATGGTAAGAAAGGGGTGTGTTATTCCAGTAAATATGCTGAGGAGTTCGGGATAGAGCTTATTCGAGTATTCGGAGGTGAAGATTACCTGGAGATAGTGAAAAATCCTAAACACGGATATGGTAGAAATCTTAATCCCTGTATAGATTGCAGGATCTTTCTTTTCCGGAAAGCAAAAGAGATAATGGAAAAAGAAGGAGCAGATTTTATCTTCACCGGTGAAGTCTTAGGGGAAAGACCTATGTCTCAAAGATTAGACGCTATGAAGTTAATTGAGAAAGAATCCGTGCTAAAGGGAAAAATTTTAAGGCCACTTTCAGCTAAACTTTTAGAGCCAACCATTGCAGAGAAAGAGGGGATAATAGATCGAACAAAACTTTTGAATATTCAGGGTAGGTCAAGGAAAATTCAGATTCAGTTAGCTAAAGACTACCGGATAAGTGATTATCCTTGCCCGGCTGGAGGTTGTCTTTTAACTGAGGAGAATTTTGCCAGAAGACTGAAAGATTCTTTCCGGCATAACGAGGATTCCTTAAGGCATATTGCTCTTTTGAAGATGGGCCGACATTTCAGATTACCATCAGGTGCAAAACTTATAGTGGGGAGAAATAAGGAAGAAAATAATCTCATTCTATCTTTAGCTCAAATTGATGAGATTAAATTTACAGTAAAGGGATTTAAAAGTGCCTATGGGATCCTATGGGGGAAAACTGAAATTGATGACCAGGTGCTCTCAGCCAGAATATGTGCCCGGTATTGTCAGGAGCGTAGTTTAAATAAGCTTGTAGTTAAAAGCTGGACAAGCTCGGAAGATGATTTTAATGAGATAGAAGTAATTTATTTAACAGATACCCAGATTGAACCCTATAGGGTCTAAATAGATGTAGAATTTTGCAGAGTTTATGAAATTGGTTTCAGTAGTTTTTTTAAAGTTTTACATCTAAGTTGTTATCATAAAAGAAAATACGTGAATAACCTGCTCATTTGACTTTGGCCCCCTTAGAAAAAGTTCATATTCCTAACTCTTTGACAGAAAACAAGTTAGTAATCGAACTTATCTTTAAGCAGGCGGTATAATTTTTGCTTATACCTAATCGAGAGGTTGAATGAAGAAGATGGCAAAATGGCACTTTAATAAAATGATAATTTTTTTAAAAAATTTGAATTTTTCTATTGACAAAAAAAAAGAGGGATATATATTATAAATGAAAGTTGTTAAGTGTAAGTCCTCAGTAATATCACACAAAAGACCATCAGGAAGATAGTCCTTGTGAGGGGGAACTGAGGGTGGAGGAAGGGAGAAAGGATATCTTGATACCGCTTTAAAGCAGTAAGAGTTTGGCAGTATAAAAAAATTGGATTTCGTTCTTTGAGTCATAACCTTTTAGAAAAGGAGGTAAAAGGTTAAGCCCTTGTGATCGGAGGTAATGGGCATTTAAGGAGGAAAACCATTTGCAAAGAGGGAAGGGACGAACCTGAAAAGAATCTGGATTTACCTGTTTTTCGGTTTAATTGGTTTTTTAAGTTTTTCTACAGCCCGAGCGGATACGACGACGATTTTTATAAGCGATACCATAGCTTATCAAGGGCACATTCAAACTCAGATCCCGGTCTATATAGATAACATAGACCAGAATATTGGAGCCTTTGAACTGTTCTTTGTGATTAGCACTCC
>JAZDLB010000335.1:0-8107 GCA_043802565.1 Candidatus Zixiibacteriota bacterium
TCTGAATCAGCCGCATTTAAAAGCGATTCAACCTCAATAAATAATGCTAAAAACAGATTGGTGGCATTAGCGATTTGGATTACGGAACTTGGCATAGGAAATGTAGCAAGTGGCCCTGTGGCTAAGATATACTTTACAACCGGTTCTTCATGGGATTCAACCAGTTATGTTCCGGTAGATACCCTTGTATGGCCTCCTACATCAGAGTTAGAATTTGTACCTTCAGCAACTGGCATAGGATTTATGCCAGTCTTCTGGAAAGGTGCTTTGGAGGTAAAAGAGGTTAACACTCCATCTATACCTACAGTTTTCAGCCTTTCTCAGAACTATCCTAACCCCTTTAACCCCAAAACACTGATAAGGTTTACTCTTCCAAAGGATTCCTGGGTGAAAATGGAGGTATATAACATCTTAGGGCAGAAGGTAAAAACTCTGGTGGATGAGAAACTTACTGCTGGAGTAAAAGAGGTGGAATGGGATAGTAAAGATGATAATGGACTTGAGGTTGCCAGTGGGATCTATTTTTATAGAATTAAAGCAGATGATTTTTCAGACATAAAGAAAATGGTTATGCTGAAATAGTTTTTAGGTAACTTATTTTTAAACAGTAAGTTAGGCCCCATTCATTAAACTGAATGGGGCTTTTTATTTATATTATTGTAGTTAAAATAATACTATTGAAGAAGCAATTTTTTAACCCTTTGATTATTAATATGTTACAATGACAGATAAAATAATCTTATAAAATTTGTTTCATATTTCATATTTTATATTGACAAAATGAGCTTAAGACTATAAAATATAAGAACTTTTAGAAAAGATCCTTTAATTTAAAAGGAAGAAGTATAAAAAATAAAAAAAATATAAAAATATCGATGCTTAACCTTCAGAAAAATAAGATATTAATAGGAAAAGAAGAATATTTCCTCAATTCTGCTGAAATTCATTATTTCAGAGTTAGTAAAAAATACTGGTCAGTTTGCTTTGAGAGGATCAAAAAAGCAGGTTTTAGAATCATAGCAACTGCAGTTCCCTGGAACCTGCATGAAATCTCTATGGGGGAATTTGAATTTGCCGGGGAAACTGATAGTCGAAGAGATCTGGTGGTTTTTTTAGAGTTGGCCAGGGAGTTTGGTTTTAAAGTGATCTTGAAAATTGGACCTTATATCGGGGCAGAATGGGAAAATGGAGGGTATCCTGATTTTGTTTTGAAAAATCCGGATCTTATTGCGAAAGATCCTCAGGGAAATCCAGTGGCTATATCAGAACAGCAGGAATTCTCAAAAGTAGCACTCCCTTCTTTTAACCATCCATCTTTTAAAAATCACTGCAAGAGATATATAAACGCTTTGAGTGGTGCATTAAGAAATTATATCTATCCAAAGGGACCAGTAATTATAATTCAGTTGGGCAGAAAAACCAGTTTAAATTATTTCACAGATCCATTTCAGCTCGATTATAATATCGATACTATCCACAACCTTTACCCGGCTTTCCTTAAGGAGAAGTATAAGGAGATAAAAATTCTCAATTCGGAGTACCAGCTAAAATCAAAAAACTTTGGGGAAATATCTCCACCAACAGCTCAGAAGATTAAGAAGTTTTCGGAGCTATTAAGATTTCTGGATTGGGTGGAGTTCAAATCTGGTCTGGTTTCAACCTACTTGTTAAATCTAAAAGAGTTCTTCATATCTTCACAGATCGTTCCTCTTTTCTCTAACGATATCTTCTGGGAAAATGGTTTTTTGTCCTCATCCGAATGGCCTTCTCTGCAGAAAGAAAATATATCTGCCGGGTTAGAAATCAGCTGGTTTAGAAATTATGCTGAATACTCCTGGCATATCAGATCCTTTACTGGTTCAGCTTCTTTTCCCTGGTCTATTGAATTTGCCAATGGAGCTTCAGCCCAGATCCCGGAGGAGAAAAAGAAATATCTTCCGATTAGAACACAGGAGATGAAATTTATGTTGATCACCTCTCTGGCTATGGGGATTAAAGGTTTTATTCATACTATGTTTGTGGAGAGGAGTGACTGGTATGGCTCTCCTTTAGCTGAAGATGGAACGATTCAGGAGGGATATGACCTAATTAAAAACTTCAATCTCCTTTTAGAGAGAATAGATTTGAGAGCTCTGGAAAACGTAGCTCAGATAAATCTTTTGAATTATAATCCTTATTTATATTTAAGCCAGGTTAAAGATCAGATGATTTTCCCGTATCTGAACTCTCTAGTCCGTCAAACCCACTTTGGCTTAAGTCAGAGCCTGAGGGGATTGAAATATGATTTTGGGATCTCAGATTCTGGTATGGAAAAAAGTCTGGAGAAGTATAAGGTATTATTGATACCAGTGGCTGAGTTTATGGATTCAAAGACTCAAGCTCTTATTCTGGATGAGGTAAAAAAAGGTAAAAGTTTAATCCTGTACGGGCTTTTGCCTAAATACGATCTAAGGTTAAAAAGTTGTGAGGTTTTAGCCCGTGGTCTCAAGCTGAAAACTGCCCATTTCTTACAGGTTGATAAAATTGAAACCTCAAAAACAGAATTCCCTTCATTGCTCTTTGGTTTTATAAAAACTCATCCTAAAAATTATCAAGTAGTAGCTAAAGCAGGAAGAAGAGTTGTCGGGGTGAAGGGGAAGTTAGGTAAAGGGAGGATCTATCTTTTTACATTTGATCTGTCTACCTCACTCTTCGGTAAGAATTTAAATTTTTTGGATGAGATTCTACAGGAGGCCGGGGTAATCAGATTTTTAAATTCCTCAGACCCTGAATTAGAGGTGATAGTTCAAAAGAATGAGAAAGTTACTTTACTTTATCTGATTAGTCCCGGAACCCCCTTCTCTCCAGAAAATGCTGGGTCTAAGAAAAGTATGATTCTTCAATTGGACTGTGGCAAGATTGGAGTCAGAGGGAAAAAGATTACCCTGACCGAACTTTTGGGTGGAGAGATAATCAAGACTACCTCGGATGAATTGAAAAAGGGGATCCGGCTGGAGATGGGAAAGTTAGAAGGTCGAATCTATTTAGTTGAGGGAACTAAAGGTTAGAGTTACAAATTCACCTATATCTACCCTTAATCCGTAATACCATATTACACCATTTTAGGGTTTCTCCTTTATTGTCGATAAAATATTGGGAGGATATTTTTTTATCCCTATTAGCATATTTATTATTCAAAAAATAATTTATTAAGGAGATTTCTAAGATGATTAGAAAATGGCACTTACAGATTTTTATCTTTCTACTGCCGGTTATTTTTTTAAGACCAGGATACCTTTTTGCAAGTTATCCGGGAATTCTTAATTTCTCAATCTGAGTTAAAAGTAAAATAGAGAAGAGTATTTATCCCTTTTCTTCTTTTTTTATTCCTGGTTGAATAAGGATAAACCTTTGATTTTTTCCTCTTTTGATAGCAAGAAGGATCTGTTTTTGGTCCTTTACTTTTTCTAAAGCTTTTTTAAAATCCTCTAAATTTGAGATCTTTAGATCCTCAACTTTTTTAATCACATCCTCTTCTGACAGCTCTCCCTGGCTGGCTGGACCTCCAACCTCCACAAAGGAAACAAAAACACCTTCTTTATCCTCAAGCATATATTCTCTATAGATAACACCAGTTATCTCCTTAACCGTAAATCCAAGGTCTGTTTCATATTCCTCAGCCTTTACCTTGGGCTGAAGAGCAACTTTAACCTTAAGATCAAGGGCTTTTTCTTTTCTCTGGATTCTGATAGTAGCAAACTCTCCTACCGGGCTTTCACTTACCAGAAGAGAGAACCGATTTAAATCGTCCTCCTTTTCAGCAGAGATTTTTTCTCCCTGGTATTCGAGGATTATGTCACCGGGTAAAAGTCCAGCTTCTTCTGCTGGAGAATTTTGCTCCACATCACTTATCAATATCCCTTTAAGCTTTTCATCTTCGAAATATTTAGCAAACTCACGATTTAAGGGCTGGATGGATAGACCGAGCCAGCCCCTTTCAATAACGCCGGCAGATAATAATTTATCCTTGATCTTTAAAGCGGTGTTGATTGGTATGGTGAACCCCTGTCCACGTCCTAAGCCAATAGAGTTTATCCCTATAACTTCACCTTTCAAGTTAACCAGTGGACCTCCGGAGGAACCAGGGTCTATAGCCGCATCGGTTTGAATGAAGTCGCTGATTAATCTGGACTCTTCAGGCAGAAAGGGTATGACCCGGCCTTTGCCACTTACTATACCAAAGGAGACCGTTCTATCAAAGCCAAAGGGGTTTCCTACAGCAATTACCCATTCACCCACCTCGATCTTTTCTGAGTTGCCAAATTTCGGTACAGTAAGTTTTTCCTCAGTTTTTATTTTGATTAAGGCTAAATCGGTCTGTTTGTCTGTGCCGATTACCTCAGCCGGATATTCTAATTTGCTGGTAAGTGTAACCCTTATAGACTGGGCTTTGTCCACCACATGCTCATTCGTCAGGATATAACCATTTGGATCAACTACCAGACCTGAGGCTAAAGATTTGAATTTAAAACTGTCTGATTTCTTGATAACTTCTATATGAATCACCGAGGGCTGAATCCGGTTGGAAAGTGAGATTATGACTTTCTGCAGGTCGTCAAATAGGTTTAAAACCTTTTGATTGTCAGTTGAAAAAGCAGAAGAAAAATGGAACAGAATAAAAATTAGCGCTGTAATTATTATATGGTTCTTTCTCATTTTTTAATCGCTCCTTAGCTAAAGTAAATTTATATTATATATAAGGATTTGGAAACAAGGTCAAGCGAAAAATAAGGTGCAACATTTTTAAGTAAAGTTGCGTAATATTGTTAGTTATTTTAGTTGATTATGGCTAACATCTGATGGGCTAAAAAGATAGAAAGAAATATAATCAAGAAAACAATCTAAATTAATAATTTTACTTGACAAAAAAATATTTTTAGATATAATGAAAATTTACATTAATAGGAGCGGGTTATGACTACTTCTAAATTTAACCTGAGAAGCAAAGATATTTTGCTCTATGGTCTTTTTGCTTTTCTTTTTATTTTAGTCGGGATTTTGATTGCCTCTAATTTGAATTTTTCTCCCTCTTCTAAAGCAGTTGAGAGTGCCCAGCCTGAAAATGCATCAAAACTGGTTCAGTTATTCGAAAAGGAAAGCCCTTTTACCGTTGTGGCAGAAAAGGTTAGCCCGGCAGTAGTGAACATAAGTGCGGAGAAGGTCCTGGAGCAACAATATCATGATATCTTTCCTTTTAATGATGAGTTTTTCCGCAGATTTTTTGGAGAAACCCCTCGGCCAAAAACTCCGCGTAAATCTAAAGGTTATAGCTTAGGCTCAGGGTTTATCATTGATAAAGAAGGTTATATCCTTACGAATAATCATGTGGTCTCAGGTGCAGATAAAATCACGGTGAAATTGGCAGATAGGGGTGAATATAAAGCCAAAATTATAGGTACGGACAAGGAAACCGATATTGCAGTGATAAAAATTGATGCAGATAAGTCTCTACCGGTAGTGGAATTGGGTGATTCGGATTCTATGCGGGTAGGTGATTGGGTGATTGCTATTGGTAATCCTTTTCCTCAATTAGGATTAGACCGAACAGTGACAGTGGGTGTGGTAAGTGCCAAAGGGAGAAAAGGGTTGAATTTTTCAGGTGAAGAGGGTCCGTCTTATCAAAATTATATACAAACTGATGCGGCGATAAATCCAGGTAATAGTGGAGGCCCTTTATGTAATATAGAAGGTAAAGTCATCGGGATAAATGCAGCTATTACCAATCCTACTGGAATGGGTTTTAATATAGGTATTGGGTTTGCAATTCCCATAAATCTGGCAAAATCAGTACTCCCAAATCTGATAAAAGGTAAAGTTGTCTCTAGAGGGTATCTGGGAGTTGTAGTTGAAAATGTTACCAGTGATTTAAAAGATGCCTTGGATTTACCCTCAACTGAAGGAGCATTTATTCAGCAGGTACAACCAAATACCCCGGCTACAAAGGCTGGTATAAAAACAGGAGATTTAATCATTAGTTTTGACGGGAAAAAGGTAACTGACCCTGACCAGTTCAGGTTTATGGTGGCACAGGTTGAGCCGGGTAAAACAATCAGTTTAGAACTACTTAGAGATAAAAAGAAACTGGAGTTAAAAGTTAAATTAGGAGAAAGGGAAAAATATCTTGCCGCTACCCCGGAGAAACCTTCTGAACAGAAGAAGGAGCATGGCTGGTTAGGACTTCAGGTTGAAACAGCAACTGAAGAGCTTGCTACTCAGTTCCGGGTCAAGTTTGCCAAGGGGGTGATCGTAACCGGGGTTGAGCCTGGCAGTAAAGCGGAAGAGGGTAAAATTCAGGCAGGGGATATAATCTTAGAGATCGATAAAAAGACTATTCAAGATAAAGAGGATTATAATAAAATAGTCAAAGGGCTTGAGAATAGAAAAAAAGCAATGGCTTTTTTAATCAGTCGTAACGGTAATACTATCTATTTAGCAGTTAAACCTGAATAGGAAAGGAGTGATTCCTTGGCCAAAAACTCAAAGAGATATAGGGGTGAGGATAAATCCTTAGATCTTTATTTGAGAGAGATAGGGGAAACCCCTCTGATAACTGCAGGGGAGGAGGTCGAGTTAGCTAAGAGGATCAAAAATGGTGATCAATCTGCTTTAGAAAAGCTGACCAAAGCCAATTTGAGATTTGTAGTCAGCGTAGCAAAGCAGTATCAAAATCAGGGTCTATCCTTAGCTGATTTGATCAATGAGGGGAATATCGGGCTAATAAAAGCGGCTAAAAGATTTGATGAGACCAGGGGTTTTAAATTTATATCCTATGCGGTCTGGTGGATAAGACAGGCGATCTTACAGGCATTGGCTGAACAATCCAGGATTGTGAGATTACCCTTAAATCGGGTAGGGACTTTGCACAAGATCGGAAAGATCTCCAGCTCCTTACAACAGGAGTACGGGCGTGAGCCCAGTCCAGATGAGATCGCCAAAGAGCTGGCACTATCCACTATGGAGGTGTCAGATACTCTGAAAATCTCCAACACTCATCTTTCCTTAGATGCACCCTTTTCCACCTCTGAGGATAATTGTTTGATGGATGTCTTAGAGGATGAGCTTCAGCCAGCTCCGGATGAGATGCTTTTAGACGAATCCTTGAGGGTGGAGATAAGCAGAGCTTTAAGAACATTAAACAGTAGAGAGGCTCAGGTCATAAGCCTCTACTTCGGATTGACTCACGAGAAGCCTTTAACCTTAGAGGAGATCGGGGCAAGGTTTGGCTTAACCCGGGAAAGGGTTAGACAGATAAAAGAAAAAGCAATTCGAAGGCTTAGACATGTCTCCAGAAGCAGGACCTTAAGGGCTTATTTGAGTTAAAAAAGAAAAAGATGAATAATTAAAATCTGGGGCAGGGGTAAAACCCCTGCCCCAGATTTTTTGATGTTAATATTCTATGAGTCTTTTCAAATTTAATTCCATTTCTTTAGGTATGAATATAACCTAAACAATTCTATTTTGTCCTGTTAAAAGCTGGTTGCCACAGTTTAGTTTCCTGTCAACTAAGAAAACGCCCGACACTAAGGTCAGGCGTTACGAGTTTTTTTAATCTTTAAACTATTATTAAGGACAGGGTGGCGGTCCTCCTTTGAAGAGATAGCTTATCAGATAGACCACATCAGAAACAGTCACCTTAGAGTCGCAGTTAACGTCTCCTGATTTCGGGCAGTGAACCGGAGGGGGCCCATTTTTAAAGAGGTAGTTTATGATATAAATCACATCTGTTACCGTTATGGAGACATCTCCATTCGGGTCTCCTCTTAAAAGATTAGCTGGAGGGGTAATTTCTATATAAACTGTGTCAACCGCTTTTGCTCCACATTTATCCTTAAGCTCGAAGATAAATGGATAAACCGTATCAGTACCTGTGGTCTGGAAACAGGTAAAACCAGTGATTAAAGTTGGACTTAGCACTGTGGTTAAGAAAAGGCAGTTAGGACCTGAGACAAGCTTTAAGGTTAAAGAATCATCCGGGTCTGAATCGCTCCCGACCAGGTTATTGAAACAAATAATGCTATCATTACATAAACGGTAGCTGCCGTTCTGAGAAACTAAGACCGGTAAATGG
>JAZDLB010000336.1:0-4854 GCA_043802565.1 Candidatus Zixiibacteriota bacterium
AAAGGTCTGTCAATACCTATTTATAGAATATTTGTGTTTAAGAGGTATTAGGGGCAGGCACGGGGGCCTGCCCCTACCTCTTTCTGTCATTCTGAAGGAGTCTCGCCAAAGGCGGACGACTGAAGAATCTACTTCAAAGCAGAATTCAATAGATTCTTCGATTGACAAGGCGTGATCAGAATAACAGTAGAAGTAAGGTTATGGTTGAACGTTCCTACCAAACATCTTCAAATCATAAGGGTTAATATAGGGTTTGCTCCTGCATAATTCTGCAATATTAAAGGTTAATTCTGGTTGACAACTTCAGGGTTTGTTACTTACTTTAGCAAAAGGCTTTTTGAAAGAAAGCGGAGGAGATAAAACGAATGGAAAAAGAACTTAAAGTTTTTCTACAAAAATGTTACAACTCGGTCTGGGGGGGGAATAAGGAGGAGGTTTCGAAGTTAGCCCGGGAGGCCATTAAATCAGGCTACGACCCGCATCTAATAATGGAGAAGGGGTTAATTGAAGGCATTAAGAAGTTAGGAAATGAATGGGAGCAGGGGAACTGTTTTTTGCCTGAGTTAGTTTTAGGTGCAGAGGCGGTAAAGGCGGGCATCTCAATTCTTCAGAAACAGATTTCAAAAGTAAAGGCTGAAAAGAAAAGATTACCCCGGCTGATAATCGGCACCATCGAGGGGGATATACATGATATCGGGAAGATGTTGGTTGCCACAATGCTTTCAGCCAACGGGTTTGAGGTGATCGATTTAGGTGTGGATGTGAAAGCTGAAGCTTTTATTAAGTCTGTAAAAAGATATGAGCCAAAGTTTGTGTGTATCTCTTCTCTACTTACCACCACTATGCAGAATGAGATAAGGGTTATAGAAGGATTGAAAAAAGCTAATCTCAGAAAAAAGATCAAAGTTATGGTGGGTGGGGCACCCGCCAGCCAGGGCTGGGCAAAGGAGATTGGAGCAGATTTCTACGGAGAGAATGCCATTTCAGCAGTAAAGATTGCTCAAAAAGAGATAAGTGGATGAAGGGAAAGAAAGGTAAAAAATCTATATTAGAATTGGGCAGGGAAAGGGTGATTTTATTGGATGGGGCAATGGGAACGATGCTTTTCTCATCCGGGCTGCCCTATGATAAACCGCCTGAGCTATGGAACCTTTCACATCCAGAAATAATTTTAAAGATTCACCAGAGATATATCCAGGCAGGTACAGACATAATCCAGACCAATACTTTCGGAGCCAGTAGCCTGAAGTTGAAAAAATCGGGAAATGAAAAGAAGGTGGAAAAGATTAATCTATCTGCAGTAAAAATTGCAAAAGATGCCTGTCCGGCTGATAAGTATGTGGCTGGGAATATTGGACCCAGTGGTGAATTTTTTGAGCCTTTAGGTAAGGCAAAATTTAGAGAGCTGAAAAAAGTTTTTTCCAGACAGGCGGAGTTGCTTCTTGGAGGTGGAGTTGATCTTTTTTCTATTGAGACGATGTTTGATTTAAGAGAAGCCTTATCCGCAGTTGAAGGAGTTAGGGAAGTATCTTCACTTCCCCTTTTCATCTGTATGACCTTTGAAAAAAAGCCCAAGGGGTATTTTACGCTGATGGGGGATGAGGTTTCATTTTCTTTGAAAAAGCTCAAAGAGGCTGGTGCGGATGTGGTCGGGGCTAACTGTACCCCGGGTAGTGCAGAGATGATAGGCCTGGTCTCGATAATGAAAAAAAGCACAAATCTACCGCTAATAGTTCAGCCAAATGCTGGAAAACCGGTGATTCGCAAAGGGAAAACGGTTTATCTTCAAAAACCAGATTCTTTTACAAAGGATATTGTGAAAATGATAAAATCAGGGGTTAGTTTTGCAGGAGGGTGCTGTGGCACAACCCCGGAATTTATCAAAAAGATTAAGGAAAGGTTAAACAAATTGGAGTGTAAACCTTTAGGTTTACCAAGATGAATTCCTTTGGATCTCGCGTAGGGGAGGAGCTGGTTGAGCTTTGCGAAACCCAGATTTTAGGGTCTCCACCCTTCACCCTTGCCAGGTCGGTCCGCCTCAGGCGGATGGCAAGCACTGAGTATTTTTTAATGATTAAAGGTAAAGCTATCCGCCTTAGGCGGATAAATTCCAGTTTGAAGATAAAAAATGTTTGAGATAATTGAGAATTTCAAAGTAACAGTTGACCAGAAAGAAATTTTAAGGCTTTTAGGGTATACCTCTGAAAATAAAAAGATAAAGGATAGCTCAAAGAAAGTAATTGATGAGATGATAGAGCTTTCTTTTGAATTGATTGAACCTAAAGGGATTTATACTGTCAAAGATATAAAAGAATTGCCAGAGGAATGCTCTTTTAACTCTATTGAAAAAGTTGCCTTCGGAATATCTACTATTGGTGAGAAGTTAGAGAAAAAGGTTAAGCGTTTAAGTTCTAAGGGTGAACTAACCAGAGCGGTTATTTTGGATGCCATTGGTTCTGTGGCGGCTGAATATACAGCAGAATATCTGAATCAGATTATCATAGATAAAGCTGAAGAAAATAATCTATATCATAGCCCAAGGTTCAGTCCGGGATATGGAGGATGGAAGTTAGAAGGGCAGAGACTTATCTTCAATTTATTGCCAGCAGAAAAGATCAGAGTGAGTTTAAATCAATTTTTTATGATGGTACCTAAGAAATCTGTCTCCTTTGCAGTTAATTTGAGTAGAAATCGTTGTAAAGGGCAAAACCTGTCACCCTGTGAAATCTGTGGTTTAAAAGAGTGCCATTTTAAAAAAAGTGAATAAAGTAGTGCGATCCTTTTCCTAATTACGGATCCATAGGACAGGATCGCTAAAATGAAGGAGGAAACTTGAGAATATTCAGGCGTCCTGAATTAGAGCTTTTAGATAAGAAAAGGGTTGAGCAGATTATAGATGAAGCTTTAGAGCTACTTTTAAAGGTTGGAGTTTTTGTGGAGAACAAAGAAGGGCTTGCTCTTTTGGATGATGCTGGAGCAGGGATAGATAAGAAGAAGAAAAGAGCCTATCTGAAAAAAGAGTTGGTTGAAAAATGTCTTAAAACTTGTCCAAAGGTAATAGAGGTTTATGACCGTGAAGAGAGGTTAGCTCTAAATCTAAAAGAAGATAAGGTCCATTTCAATCCCGGCTCTGCGGCTCTTTGGATTTATGACTTAAAAAAAGATGAAATCAGGGAACCAGTAACTTCTGATCTGATTAAATTTGCCCAGCTTGTGGATGGGTTAGATTACCTGAAAGCCCAGAGCACTGCTTTAATCCCTTCGGATGTGCCCAAGAAAATGGCAGATCGGTATCGACTTTTCATTTCACTTTTATTTTCAGTCAAGCCAGTTATCACCGGGATATTTGAGAAAGAGGCTTTTAAGGTTATGAAAGATATGCTGGTTAGTATCAGAGGTAGTGAGGAAAATTTAAGAAAAAAACCGTTGGCCATCTTTGACTGCTGTCCTTCGCCTCCTTTGAAATGGAGCGATTTGACCTGCCAGAACTTAATCGATTGTGCAAAAAGCGGAATTCCGGCTGAGCTGGTCTCTATGCCTTTAAGTGGAGCAACTGCACCGGTTACTTTAGCTGGAAGCTTGGTCCAGCATACTGCGGAAAATCTAAGCGGGATTGTCATCCATCAGCTTGCTCGCAGGGGTTCGCCCATTATATACGGAGGCTCACCCTCTTGTTTTGATATGAGGACCGGGACAACTCCTATGGGTGCAATCGAGACTATGATGGTCGATTCAGCTTTTAACCAGATTGGAAAGTATTTTGGACTCCCCACTCATGCTTATATGGGGCTAAGCGATTCAAAGACCCTGGATTATCAAGCCGGCTTAGAATCTGGGATTGGTGCGATTTTGGCTGCCTTATCCGGGGTAAATGTTATTTCCGGACCAGGGATGCTCGATTTTGAAAGTTGCCAGAGTTTAGAGAAGCTGGTTATAGATAACGAGATTTGTGGGATGGCATATCGATTAATTGAGGGGATTAAATTTATTGATAAAACTCCTTCTTTAGACCTGTTCAAAGAGGAGTTTTTAGAGAAAGGGTTTTTGACCTCTCCTCATACTCTTAAGTGGTTTAAAAAGGAGTTTTTCTTTCCCAGCCAGGTGATAGACCGGTCAAATTTAGGTGAATGGATTAAGAAAGGTAAAAAGAGCGCGATCTGGAAAGCCAGGGAACTGGTTGAGAAAATAATTTCTCCTAAAAGCTTTAACCAGGTTCCGGTAGAAAAAAAGAAAGAGCTTCAGAAGATTATCCTGATGGATGCGAAGAAGTATGAATTTGATCAGGAGCTGAAAAAGAGATTTAAGAATTGATAATAAATGTCATGTTGAGCGGAGCGAAAAATCTTAGGCTAAGAGAAAGGAGATTCTTCGTCCGTAGGACCCAGAATGATAGATACGATAGGCACGGCATGCCCCTACCTTTTCTGTCTGATGCTTCGGGAATAGTCTCAAGAGCACGCCACCGGCAACCGGCAGGAGAATTCCCGAAGTTAATTGACATCCCGTATGGAGCGGGATGTATCAGAGTGATCTCAGTATAATTCTTTACTGTTTTGATAAGAAAATTCAAGTTTTCCCTGATTTTGCCGATAAAAACAATAGAACTTTCAAGATTTTTGCTTGACAAAATCGATTTTTTTACGTATAGTATTGTTGTAAAGATTTGAAGGAAAGAGTTAGTTGATTTTAGAATGCCTTAAAAGATTTTAATTAACCATGAGAGTTTTTAGGTTGGTGGTATCTTTCATGGTTTTTTTGTTTTAACGTCAGGTTAGTGAAAGGTGGTGAATAAGATTTTGGCAGAAGGGAAAGTGAAGTGGTTCAACGAGGCTAAGGGATTTGGATTTATAGAGC
>JAZDLB010000337.1:0-2496 GCA_043802565.1 Candidatus Zixiibacteriota bacterium
ATATCGGTTATCACCAGGTCATAGTCGGTTTCCTTAACCTTGGATAAGGCTATTCTTCCGTTAGAGGCCACATCTACCTGATGACCTTCTTGTTGTAAGGTATTCATCAGAATATCGAGAATCGATTGCACATCGTCTATGACCAGAATACATTTACTTTCAATATTTCGTCTTAGAGGTGTAAGTTTTTCTTTTTTCTCAGTTTCACTAACAACCTCTTCTTTTAGTATGGGCAGCTCGATTATGAAAGTGGCACCCTTTCCGAGTATGCTTCGAGCATGGATCTTTCCGCTATGTTGCTGAATTATCCCGTAAGAGATGCTCAAGCCCAATCCGGTTCCTCTTCCTACTTCCTTGGTAGTGAAAAAAGGCTCGAAGATTTTATTAAGATTTTCCTCCGGGATACCCGGACCAGTATCTTCAATAGTTATCTGGATAATATCTCTATGTCTTTTCGTGGCAATTCTGATTTCACCCTTACCTTTTGATTCCAGAATGGCTTGCTGGGCATTGTTGAAAATATTGAGAAATACCTGCTGAAGCTGGTAGAAATCAGCCATGGTCTTGGGCAATTGAGCATCAAATGTTTTATGCACCTGGATACCACTGACTTTCAGGTCATAATCTCTTAACACTATGGTTTGTTCCAGGATGGTATTTATATCCAGGTATTTTTTCTCTGGCTTATGCTTGCGTGCGAAAGTGAGAAGGTTATTGACAATATTTTTTGCACGATCTGACTCTTTACTGATTTTGTTAAGGTAACTCTGAGTTTTGTCATCCAGATCACTTCGCATCAGTAAAAGCTGGGTATATCCCATTACCCCAGCTAAGGGGTTATTAAGCTCATGGGCTACTCCTGAAACCAGCTGACCCACCGCAGCCATCTTCTCTGACTGGACTAATTGTTCCCTGAGTCTTTTTTGCTCGGTTATATCTCTAAGCACATAAACACTGCCAATGAATTCTTCTTTAGAACTGAAACGTGGGAAAGCTGAACACAAAAATATCTCATCACTTCCTATGCTTTTAGTCTCCAGAGTAAAGGGTTTTTTAGAGATCATAGCTTGACGATGGGCACACTCCGCACAAGGTGCATCTAACCCCGGATGAAAGACCTGGTAGCATTTTTTACCGATTATCTCTTCTGGCAGAGTATTAAATTTTTGAGCTAAGGTTCTGTTCACCCGGATGATTCTATATTCCGGATCTATCAAGCAGATCAGGTCAGTTATGGAATCAAAGGTCTGCTCCCATTCCTGTTTACCCTTTGATACCTGGTTGAAAAGCTGGGCATTGACAATGGCAATTGCCGCCTGATTGGTAATATTTATCAAAAATTGCATATCCTCTTCAGAAAAGGCATTTTTCTCGTAACTTGCCACTGCTAAAACCCCTAACACTTTGTCCCCGGATATCATCGGCACTCCCATCCAGGAAGAGGAGCTCTTTTCACTCCCTACAGTCTTAATTTTTATGGGTAGTTTACCTATCTCAGATTCGAGATCATAAATGAGCAAAGGCTTTTTGGTCTTGATAACGTAACTCACTGCTCCCTCACCTCGGGGAGTAGAGGTCTTAGAAAATCGTTTTCCTTCGTCGATTAAAATCTCGAAATTCAAGACATCTTTTTTCTCATCAAATAGAGCCACATAATAAGAAGGGGCGTTAATTACCAGGGTTAATTGCTGATAGATATGTTCTAAAAGTCGGTCTAAGTCCAGGGTGGAGTTCACTACTCTGCCTACTTCGTTTAAGACCAAAAGCTCTTGAATTTTCTTTTCGCTGTTAGCATAGAGCCTGGCGTTTTCTAAGGCTACAGCAGTCTGATTGGCAATGGATTGAAGGAGTT
Source organism: Candidatus Zixiibacteriota bacterium (assembly GCA_043802565.1). GTDB lineage: Bacteria > Zixibacteria > MSB-5A5 > MSB-5A5 > RBG-16-43-9 > CAZMZF01. The sequence continues at coordinate 1,853 of JAZDLB010000337.1, forward strand.
GCAGATCTTCGTCTTCGAAGAAATCGATTTTGTTGCTCTGGACATCTAAAACCCCCAAAATTTTACCCTGCAATTCGATGGGGACTGCTAATTCAGATCTGGTGTCCTTTAATCCCTCAAAATAATAATAGCGTGGATCAGAGTGCACGTCTCTTACTAACAACGGCTGGTTATTTTCCACCACCCAACCTATGACACTTTTTTCTTTTAAATCTAAGTAGTGATTATGTGAACTATGTTTCCCTTTGTCTTCCTCATATACAGATTTTATAATGAACTTGTCCTTTTGAATTAAGCCGATAGTCACACTATAGTAACTCAATTCTGAGTAAAGCAAATTGATAACCTCTTCCAAAACCTTCTCAATTTCCAGGATAGAGGTGATCTTTAAACCGATCTGATTGATAACTCTTAAGCGCCTGGCTTTGCTTGTTTCTTTTAAATAAAGCTGAACGTTTTCAATTCCAACCCCGACCTGGTTGGCAATAGAAGAGAGAAGATCAATATTCTCTTCAGTAAAATGGTTGGGTTCCACGCTTGCCAGGACCATTAATCCTATTAAGTTCTCCTTGGATTTTAAAGGGATACAGAGATAAGTTTGAATTCCCAGGGCTTTTGCCTCCGAGGAAATGGAATCATTTAAT
>JAZDLB010000338.1:0-2976 GCA_043802565.1 Candidatus Zixiibacteriota bacterium
AAATATTATTTACCATATCTTTGAGGTCAGTTTAAAGAAATATACCACAGACTTTTCTTTTCCAACTTAACTCATCCCATTTGCTCAAGATTCTTTCTGTCGGGCTATCTAAGGATTTTCGTGGTGAGAAAAGCATCTTGATCTGATTAAACCTGGTTAATTTCTCCATCCACTCGGACATCTGGTTCCAGATTTCAATCCCGTCAAAATCCTCAGTTTCCCAGGCGGTCCAGGGATAAGCAGGATATTTGGGCAAATCTTTGCGGATCTCATCCGGGTGAGCAATTATTCCTAATCCTCCTTTTTCTTTTACCAGTTTTACATATTCCAGAGGTGAGAGCCCAAAAGGTAAGGTCTCCTTCAGATTGAAAGCTAAATAATGGTTCTTGTTTTCTTTATCGTGAATCTCATAACCAATTACGACCAGGGATTTACCATAGAAACCTTCCAAACCAGATTGATAAGATTTTAGAGTCATATGGTCGGAGAACATCAAGAAATCGAGCCCCATCCTATCTCCGATCTTAGCTATATCCGGTATAGACTTGGTACCATCCGAATCTATTGAATGGATATGTATCGCCCCCACTATTTCATGCCATCTCTCCAAATTTATTCTCCTTACCTGTCATTGCGAGGAGTCTCGCCTTTGGCGGAGCGACGAAGCAATCCTTCTCCTTATGAGTGAACGGTTTGCTCGCAATGACTTATTTTTATGCTATTCATTATTCATCATAACTTTTTCTGTCTGGAACTTTTATAAATATTAAAAGACCAACAATCATCAAAAGTATTAAAATCAGGATAGCAAAACGATACTGGATGGTATTCAAGACCTGCTCTGAGAAATTAATCCCAAATTTTGATAAAGTATTTATCATGCCCTTCACCACAATATTGTCTTTTTTAAAGTAAAGAACCGTCCCGCCCCAGAGAAGTGGACCAATAATGGCAGCAGTTCTGCCGGATAAAGAGTATAAACCGAAAAACTGGCCTAACATCTTTTTAGGTGCCAGAGTAGTCAGAAGAGGTCTGGAGGTCGTCCAGGTTGAGCCTAAAAAAATCCCGATAAATGGGCCCATAATCCAGAAATAGATAGTGTGAGTAGTGAATATAATAACTGCTAAAGATAATATCCAGCCCAGGACTACAAAAAACAAGGTTTTTTTTGGACCTATACGGTCGCTTACCACTCCGGATATAAACGAACCTATGACCGCAAAGGTAGTGGCAAACCAGAAAAAAAGTATTTTGATCTCGTCTCCCATATTCATCACCACCTGAGCGTATACTGCCATAAAGATAATTACTGTGGCTATGGCATCCTCGAAAAAATAGTCTGCGACAAGAAAGCGTAAGACCCCCGGATATTTCTTGGTATTAACAATTCCATCCCAGACTTTTTTAAAGGCCTCTTTAATTTTTACTTTTTTTTCATCTATGGACTGGTTTACTTTCTCTTTAACAAATATAAAGGTGGGCAAGCTAAACAAAAGGAAAAAAATCGCGGTAGGGATGAATGCCTTTTCTCTTCCACCCGAGTTAAATTGAAGCCCAAAAAAGTTTCCAGTAACAAAGGGCTTAACTAAAAGTAGCCCGACGATTGCACCGAGATAACCTAAAGCTACTCCAAAACCGGAGACTTTTCCGATATTCTTAGGTGAAGAAACCTCAGGGAGTAAAGCATTATAAAAAACTAATCCACCCTCAAAACAGAAATTTGCCAGAAGAAAGAAAAACAAAGCAGAGAAAACTTTAAGGTTAACATTAGTGATTTCAGTGCTTACCCCTCCAATCAAAATAGTTCCCAAAATACAGCCCAGGGTTAAAATTAAAAGGTAAGGTTTCCTTTTCCCACGGTTATCTGAGATCGCCCCCAAGATAGGCATAGTTAAAGCAACCAAAAGCATAGATAAAGCGTAAGTTGTGCTATACAGTATATCTTCTTTATGGTTATCTATAATTATCCACTGGGCAAAATACATAGTGATAATATTCATCGAAAAGATGGTATTGGCAAAATCGTAGATTCCCCAGGAAAAGACCTCGATTCTTTTTTGTATGAAATTATTCATAATTAATTTGAGGCAATAATTAAACCAACTGAAATGCCCATAAGATCGAAGATGAGGTCTTTGTAGCTGAACTTATTTTGAGGTTTTTTCATATCGTTTATTTCTTTCCCTACCCCTAAACTCAGGGCGAAGGAACTGGAAAATAAAATTGAAGATTCTTTATCATTGTTGAAACTTTTATGATAAATAGAATATGATGTGCCGGATAAAAATCCACTTATAAAAAAATGCCCGAATTTATCCCAGCCCAGCCATTTATCTTCCTTGATGGTATTACTTTTAATTACTGTTTTCTTTGATTTGTTTTTATCCAGGGCGTAGTTTGTCCATGGAACATTGAAAAATAAAAGGAATAATAAAGATATCAGGATAACTTTTCGCATCTTCTTAAAATCTGAAGCGTAAGCTTTAGCTTGGTAAACCTGTCCGAGAAGCGGAGACTACGTCTGGCGTCCTACGGACGGGCTGGCTTGTAGCCACCGTAAGAAAGGTTTACATTTCACTTAAAAACGAGCCTGACAAATCAGGCCGCTACAATTCTAAATCAGCATCTATTCTCTGCATTCCTTCTAAAGCCAGCTCCACAAACTTTTCCAGAGTCAAACCCATCTTCTCACCTTCTTTTATATCCTCCCGGTTTGCTCCAGCCGCAAACCTTTTTTCCTTGAATCGATTGAGGACAAATTCAGGGGTTACATTTTTTATTTTCTTTGTCGGATGCATTAAGGTTGCTGCCACAATTAGTCCAGATAAAGGGTCGGTAGCATACAATGCCCAGTCTAATTTAGAGGTGGCTGGCACATGTTTAGGATGGGCTTTGATGGCATAAAGTAATTTTTCATCCAAATTATATTCTTTAAGCCACTCGGTTGTAAGGATGCCGTGATTTGCAAAATCATTT
>JAZDLB010000339.1:0-2916 GCA_043802565.1 Candidatus Zixiibacteriota bacterium
AGGCGGACTCACTCTACCATTGAGTTACCGAGGAATAATAAATATTACTATTAGCTATACGCTATTAGATTTTTCGGATAAAATATATTAAAATGAAGAGAACTGTCAAGAAAAATCAGAGAGTAGGGGCGTCTCGCCATAGGCGGACGCCCCTACTGAGATTATTTGATATTACTTCAGAAGGCTCATCTTCTTGGTTATGACGTTATTTCCGGCATTAAGCTTATAGAAGTAAATTCCGCTTGCTACCACTGAGCCTGCCTCATTCTTACCATCCCAGGTTACTGTATGGGAACCTGCCTCAAAGGTGCCATTTACCAGGGTCTTTACCCTCTCACCCAAGATGTTGTAGATGGTCAGATTTACCTCTGATTTAGCAGAGATATAGAAGGAGATATTGGTTGCTAAATTAAAAGGATTGGGGTAGTTCTGGAACAGATTAAATTTCTCAGGCAGAGAGCCGGAGGCAATTGCCTTGGGAGAAGGGGTTCCGCCTAAGGCTTTGCAGGCATTAATCCTCCCAGTTCCTAAAAGACCTACATAACTAGGATTTAAGGCATCTATATTATCTGTGGTACTCTTTATCCGGTTATAGATATCCTGCCAGGTATACAAGGGATATTGAGACTTGACCAAAGCGGCCTCACCAGTTACAAAAGGCGCAGACATAGAGGTCCCACTCATCACTGCTACATAATCATTGGCTGGATCCAGATAGTTATGATAGGTGCTGACAATATCCACTCCCGGGGCAGAGACATCTACCCAGGTGCCATAGCTGGAGAAACTGGCTTTCACATCATTCCTATCCGTTGCCGCCACATTCATTACATCTGTCCTGCTGCCAAGGTAGTCTGCTGTGGAGTTATTAGCATTCCCGGCTGCATGCACGATTAAAACCCCTTTAGAGATAGCATAGTCCACCGCAGCACCCAGACCACCAGAGTTAGAAGAACCCCAGCTGCAATTAGCTGAAGTGGCACCTTTGTTTGCGGCATAATACATAGCGCTGGCGGCAAAACCCATATTCACATAGCCAGCCCCACTGGAGGATAACCAGCCGATTCGCAAGCACATAATCTTTGAGCCATTACCAATAGAGCCCGTGGTTCCATCTCCCCAGCCACCGGCCACTCCAGCCACTCCACGAGAGTTATTGGTCATAGCGCCAGCAATACCGGCACAATGAGTTCCATGACCGGCAAAATCTCTGGGGTCATTATCCGCTGTCGCGCAGTCCTCACCTTTTTTGCAGCCTTTAATACCGGTTACCCAGTCCCAGCCGATCCAGTCATCCACATACCCATTTCCATCATCATCTATCCCATTCCCTGCAATCTCTCCAGGGTTTAACCAGATATTACCAGTAGTAGTTGACCAGCTCGAACCGCCCAAATCCTTATGATAATACCTGACACCGGTATCGAGGATAGCCATTTTAACGCTGGTGCTTCCAGTGTTAATCTCCCAGGCACAGGGGGCATCGATATCATGGTCTGTGGTATTATGCAAACCCCACTGATTCCAGGGGTCTGCCTGACCCTGAAAATAATAATCATTGGGATAGATGTCATAAACCGGATGTATCCCTATGGGTTCCACATGCTCTACATCCGGATTGGCTGAATAGGCACTGATAACCTCATCCAGTCTGTGATTACCTCTGAAGGTAACTATATAATACCTGGATAAATCCGGAACCCCTGGCTCAGCTTTTGCACCTGGAAATTGTTGTGCCATTTCTGAAACCGAAAATCTCTCATTTAAGATATCAAAAGCCGGCACCCCGGTTTTGATAACCCCTTTCTCCAAAGCTGGATGAATAGCACCCGCATCAGCTTTGAGATTGACCACAAACTGATTGGGAACATATTGAACCTCTCCAGATTGGTCTTCAAATGGGGTATAAACTCCATCTACTGCCCATGTAGAGGAGACTAAAATCAAGGAGAAAATTAGCAAAAAGAATAATTTCTTCATATTAAACCTCCATAAAAATTGAAGGATTTGGATAAATCTGTTATCAAAAAAACCAAAAAGATTTAGAACTTATTTTTGTGCAATCACCTCCTTTTAGAAAAAGTTAATAAAACCAGTTCTATGCTGAACTCACCTATACTTCTTCATCACCTCCTTTACTTAAGTTATAAGGTTAGCCAATTTAAACTTTAGTTTAATGAAGAACAGACAAAAATTAATTAAAAACTAAGCTTCTTTTTTTTAATATAAAACCAGCTTTTATTTTGTCAAGAAAAATTATCTATTTCAAAAGGAGATTTAGGAAAATTTTTACCTATACCTATAATCAAGTTTGTACTCCGGACTTTTACATAAAAAAAGAGTTTAAATAGTTGATAGACTTTAGATTAACTACGTAAATATATTTAAGCAATAAAAACCCTTGACTTTAAATTTTGAACTTGATAAACTATTCAATAATGGAGGAGAAATATGAATACACTTAAAACCGCATTTTTTTTAACTCTTTTGACCCTGCTTTTAGTCTTTATCGGCAGGCTCTTAGGTGGTAATTCCGGGATGATAATTGCCCTTATCTTTGCGGCAGTCTTGAACCTGGGGAGCTACTGGTTTTCAGATAAGATCGTCCTGAGAATGTATCGGGCTCAAAAGATAGAAGAGGGTGATAATCCCAGATTGTATAGAATTGTCAAGAATATCGCCCTGCAGTCCAATCTCCCTATGCCTAAATTATATATTATTCCTTCAGACTCACCTAATGCCTTTGCCACTGGAAGAAACCCTCAACACGCTGCAGTGGCAGTTACTTCAGGGATTATGAGGATTCTAAATGAAGAAGAGTTAGAAGGGGTTTTATCTCATGAGATGGCTCATATAAAAAATAGGGATATACTTATCGGCTCAATTGTAGCAACAGTTGCTGGAGCTATAAGTATG
>JAZDLB010000340.1:0-2126 GCA_043802565.1 Candidatus Zixiibacteriota bacterium
GTTATCGATTTGAGGTTTTCTTCTGTTTTCACCAGGCTCAATACCACTGCGTTTACATTTATCCCAGAATCCTTTACCTCTTTTGCTAAAGTCTCGGTCAAATTTATCAAAGCTGACTTCGAAGCTGAATATGCACCCATACCTGCCACAGGCTCTAAGGCTAACTTGGCGGAGATATTTACTATCTTGCCGTATTTTTCTTTTAGCATATAGGGTAATACAAATTTGGAGCAGAGGAATGCAGATTTCAAATTCAGATTAAAAACATAATCCCAGGTTTTCTCCTCCAAATCCACAATGTTAGAAGAAGGAGCAACACCGCCAACTCCATTGACTAATATATCTATCCTGCCAAATTTAGAAACCGTTTCTTCTACAAGGTTTTTTACCTGTTCAGCTACTGTTACATCAACTTTCTTTCCAAAGAGATTTTCTTTATATTCTGAAAACTTTGGTAAAATCTCGCTAAATTGTTCCTCTCTCCTGTAGGTTACCAGAACCTTAGCACCTTCCTTAAGAAAAGTTTCTGCGATAACTCTGCCGATTGCCCCGGTTCCGCCGATGATTATGGCGATTTTATCTTTTAGTTTCATCCTTATCCTGGTAGTCGCCCTACGGGCGTTTCTGAACTCATTCCCTGGCCCCTTCTCTTAAAAAGAGAAAGGGTATTAGTCCCTCTCTTTTTAAGAGTCCGCCTAAGGCGGATAGGGTGAGTTATTTAATCGCAAGCTGAAGTCCGAGAAACGGATCCGTAGGACTTGCGGCTACCTTTTAATTTCATTTTCCCCCTGTAACGTTGCCACTCCTGTGGCAACGATTAATCGTCCTCATCCTAGGAACGGAGACTACGTCTGGCGGAGCCACCATAGGATAGGAATGAAAACGCTACGGTTTGTGGAGGTTTAAAGACCTCCGCTACATTTTCGCTCGATGAATCGAGCAACTACATCCTTTGTTTCTCAGGCTTGCCCAACCGGGTAGAGTTCCACAAAAGGGAAATGATAATGGCAAAACAGATCAGGGCTAACCAGGGTCCGAAACTACCGGAAAGGCTCACTGCTTCATGCGATTCCCAAAAAGTAGCATAACTCGGCATAGAGGCAATGAGGAAAGCAATTAAGACCCCGACTAAGGCATCACCTGCCACCAGCCCTGAGCTGAACAGGATTCCGTTCCCTTCCCTTTCTTTATACTGATGTTCTTTGGACAATTTCTGCACTATAAGAGCGATTATCCCTCCAGCCATAATCGGTGTGGAAAGGTCTAAAGGTAAATATAAACCGATAGCAAAGGGTAAAGATGAAACTCCTAAAAGCTCAACTGCTAAAGCTATCATCGCTCCGGCAATTATATAGAGCCAGGGAATACCACCGGTCATAACCCCCTGAACCACGGTTGCCATCACATTGGCCTGAGGAGCTAAAAGTGGTGCAGGATGAGCATCGCTTTTGACAAATCCAAAAGCAGTATTTAGAAGAAAAACCGTAAACCCCATAAAGATAGCCGGGAAAATCAATCCCACAAATTCCATCAACTGCTGGCTTTTCGGAGTTGCCCCCAAAAGGTATCCGGTTTTCAAATCCTGAGAAATATCCCCGGAAAGACATACTGCAATACAAACTACTGTGCCTATGGACATAACTGAGATCATTCCTTTAAAACCGGAAACTCCAAAGGCTATAAGTATTAAGCTGGTTACAAGAATTGTAGCTAAGGTCATTCCAGAGACCGGAGAGGAGGAACTACCCACAATCCCTACAATCCTGGCTGCCACAGCCACAAAGAAGAAGCCGAAAAGTATGACCAGCAGTGTCCCTAAGAGATGAAGCTCTGTGCCTGGATAGACCCAGATCAACAAAGCCACTAAAAGAGAACCAAATAACACTACATACATTGGCAGGTCCTGATCAGTTCTCAGTTTTTGTGGCTGATTGGATTTTTTTTGAGTTATCTCTTTTACTCCTCCAGCAAAAGAGTGAACAATCGCGGGAATAGCCTTAGCTAAGCTGACAAAACCTCCTAACCCTACTGCTCCCACTCCTAAAAATTTTATGAAATTATTTCTGATCTCCGAGGGGGTCATCTCTGAAATAAGCTTAGTTGCTGGTGGAATTAAATTTGGCATA
>JAZDLB010000341.1:0-11183 GCA_043802565.1 Candidatus Zixiibacteriota bacterium
GAAAGTCCGGCAATGGTCTGAATCTCATCCAGTTCACTTATTCCCGGTATAAAGAGAACCGACCTTCCCATCTCAGTTGCCCTGCCCACACCTTCTTCTACTGCCTCCATCCCAGAGATCTTACGGATGAAAAGCTCTTTCCCCTTTTTAGCCCGGCGGATATATAAAAGGATAACTGCAGAAAAAACCATAAGCAGAATCAGGATATTTATCCGATCCATCCTGAACCAGGGAGTTTGCTCAGCCGGACTTGAGTAAGAAAGCCTGAAACTGAAAACTGAAAATATTGCGACAAGCAGGAGTGTAAATATATATTTTTTCTTCATCTTTTAAGTAGCTAATTTATTTTTGAGATAATCTATGACCTCAACCGGAGTTGGGTCAACTTCATTCAGAATTGCCAGATAAAAGCTGGTAAAATCCCCTAATTGAATCAAAGAGAAGATCCGGGATAAAAGATTTTCACCTTCACTTTTTATCTCAATCACCTTAACTTTTTCCCTCTCGATTATCTCCTTAACTATCTGCATCCTTCTATGAATTCTGGGATGATCTTCTTTATCTTGTAATATAATCACAACTAACCTATCCCTGATCTGGTCTAAAACTTTCCAGCCTACTAATTCATTATGGTTGAATTCCGGGAAATAATTGTTAAAAGCCAAAATCTTAGAGTTCTCACAGAACTGCCCTTTCCACCTGTATCCGACTGCATCGAAATAATCAGTTGAAGAGTAAATTATAGGAATTTTTTGAAAGAAGTTTAAAGCTAAAGTTTTGGCAGGGTTTTCTTTTGTTCTTCTTTCCAACGAGTATTCTTCCCTTTTCTTCTCCAGGAATTTAGAAGTATTTTCAAGCTCCTCCATCTTATCTGAGACCAGTCCTAATCGGGAAAGAGTCACCAGAATTGGGGTGAGAGAATAACCTAAAGCGGCACGAGGGGGCAAACCTTTAGGGATGAGGATAAAAGGGAAGTTATTCCTTTTACATTCCTCTAAGAGTTTCCCTCCTGAGGTGATCGCGATAATCTTGGCTTTTCTTCTTTTAGCCTCCTGGTAAGCTGAAAGGGTCTCTTCGGTATTACCTGAATAACTGGAGACGAAAACCAGGCTTTTATTATTAACAAATTCTAGCAAATTATAATTCCTGCAGACCCAGAAAGGTATTTTAAGTTCTGCAGCTAAATAAGATCTGGCTAAATCTCCACCCATAGCAGAACCCCCCATTCCAGTAAGAATTATATTATCAGGTATAAAGTTTTCTAAGTTTAAATCTACTATAAAACCGAGGTGAGCACCTTCTGTCAATTGCGGAGGGAAATTATAGATTAAATCATACATCCCCTGTCTGTCGATTTTTTTAATATCTTCGAGCTTATCTAAATTTAATTTTGTCTCCATAATCTCAAACCTTTGTAGAATTTTCCTGGTTAAATCTCTGGCCATAGTATTCTTCTAATACCTTTTCAATTTCCCTGGAATCATTTAATCTCATCACCTCTTCAGCAAAATCTTTGGCTTCTCTGAATTCGATAGAACGAACAACCTTTTTAATCTGGGGTATAGATAGAGGTGATGCCGAAAGTTCATCTATCCCTAAACCTACCAACAAAACTGTAGCCTTAGGATCAGCTGCCATTTCACCACATAACCCCACCCAGATATTATTTTTATGACCGTCATCTATGGTCTTCTTTATCAATTTCAAAACCGACGGATGAAAACTCTGATAAAGATGAGCAATCTTTTCATTGGTTCGATCAACCGCCAAGGTATATTGGATTAAATCATTAGTCCCGATACTGAAAAAATCACAGTTTTTGGCAAGGGAATCTGCCTCTAAAGCAGCGGAGGGGATTTCGACCATAATGCCAACTTTAAGATTTTCATCAAAACTGACCTTTTTAGCCCTTAGCTCTTCTTTGACCTCCTCCAGGACTTTCTTTGACTTTAAAAGCTCATCTAAACTGGAAATCATCGGAAGCATAAGGCTAAGATTTCCTAAAGAGCTGGCTTTCAGAATTGCCCGTAGCTGTGTTTTGAAAACGTCAGGTAGATCCAGACAAGCCCGGATAGCTCTCCAGCCCAAAAATGGGTTTGCCTCATAATCTCTTTCCTGATCACGTGCGAACTTATCACCACCCATATCAAAAGTCCGAATGATTACATTCTGAGGGTAAATCTTCTGTGCCACTGAAAAATAAGCTTGATACTGCTCTTCCTCATCCGGCAGATCAGAACTGGCTAAATATAGATATTCGGTTCTAAAAAGACCTATCCCCTTTGCTCCGTTTTCGAGTGCAGATTCCACATCTGACGGAAGTTCGATATTAGCCGAAAGCTCAATCTTTTTTTTATCCTTGGTCTCAGCCACAAGACCAGTCAGCTCTAAAAGGGTTCTACTCCTTTTAAGAAGCTTTTCCCTTTTAAGCTCATAATTTTTCAAGGTTGCCTGATCCGGGGAAAGGATCACTTCTCCTATATTCCCATCCAGAATCAAATTTTCACCAGATTTGACCTTGGAAAAAAGAGCTTTTAAACCCACCACTGCTGGGAAACCTAAAGATTTGGCTAAAAGCGCTACGTGAGAGGTTTTCCCACCTAAATCAGTAGCAAAACCCAGAACGCTTTCCTTCTTCATCTGCACCACATCCCCGGGAGAGAGCGAATGAGCAACTATAATTCCCGGGGCCTTCAGAGGTTCTATGGTATGTTGCTTCAAGCCTAAAAGTCTGTTTATCACCCGGGTTGAGACCGCAGAAATATCAGCCACTCTTTCTTTCAGGTATTCATATTTGGTTGAAGATATAGCCTGGATAGTCTTTTGAATTATTCGACTATAGATGAACTCCGCATTTTTTTTCTCTTCTTTGATGCCATTAAAAACCTGTTGGTTGACAACTTCATCCTCTAAGATTAGAAGATGGGCATCAAAAATTTTAGCTTGCTCTGCACCCAATTTCTTGGCGAAATTTTCTTTTAACTTTACAATTTCTTTTTTAGCTTCATGTAGGGCTTTTTTAAAACGCAAAATCTCCTTTTGAATCTGCCCCGGAGGAAGCTTTTCCTCTTTAATCTTTATCTCTTCCCTATCTAAAAGATAGGCTTTGCCGATAGCAATGCCCGATGAGGCGGGTATGCCCTGCCAGACTATATTTTTTTTAAGTTTTTTCATCTTTAAAATTTATATTTAAATTAATTATTCTTCTCCAAATTTCTCCTCAAAAAGCTTAGCAATCTCCTCCACTGCCGTAGATTCATCTTCACCCCAGGCTTTAATAGTTAAAAAGCTTCCCATCTCAGCCGCTAACATCATAACGCTCATAATGCTTTTAGCATTCACCTCATACTCATCCTTTATTAATCTGATCTCCGCTTTGAACTTACTGGCTTTTTGTACTACCAGAGCCGCGGGTCGGGCATGCAAGCCCAGACGATTTACAACCTCAATTTTTTTCTCTATCAACTTTATATCCTTAAATCCGAATGAAGTTTTTCCCTGAAATCTGCCTGACAAATCCTTTTAATTCTAAACTTAACAAAAGTGAAAGGGTTTGTGGAGTTGAAAGTTCACTTTCTTTAGCAATTCGGTCGATATGAGCTGGTTCTGCAGAGAGAAGCTTATAGATTTTTTGTTCCTCCTCCGAAAGGGTAGAACTTTTTTCCCTTTTTAATTCTTTTTCCTCTTCACCTAAAACCCCTTGAAGCTCCTCTAAGATATCTTCAGCTTTAGTAACCAGAACCGCTCCCTTCTTAATCAACCAATTGGTCCCTTCGCTCCCTTTGGAGCTGATATTTCCAGGAATAGCGAAGACTTCCCTCCCTTGATCTAACGCTAATTGAGCCGTAAGAAGCGCCCCGCTTTTAATCCCTGCCTTAATGATGATCACTCCTAAGGAGAGGCCACTTATCAGTCTATTTCTCTTCGGGAAATTAGTTCCTTCTGGCTGGGTGCCTAAAAGAAATTCTGAGATTAAGGCTCCATTTTTTTCAATTCTGGTTGCCAGTTTCTTATTCTCAGGTGGATAGATCACATCCAGACCAGAGCCAAAAACTCCGATCGTCCTTCCGTCTGTCTCTAAGGCGTAATGATGGGAAAGAGAATCAATCCCTCTTGCAAAGCCGCTAATTATAGTTATCCCCTTTTCAGCTAACTCTCTTGAAATCTTTTCTGCTATAAGTTTACCATAAGTGGAGGGAGCCCTGGTCCCTACAATGGCTAAAGCCTTTTGATCATCATTTCTTATCTCTCCTTTTAAGAAAAGATACGGGGGCGGATCATAAATATTTTTTAAATTAGAAGGATATTCAGGAGATTTTATAGTTATGAATCTAATCCCATCCTTTCCTACTCTTAAACTTTGCTTCTCAGCTTCATCCCAGGATTTGAAATTTTTGATATTCTGGGTAACTACCCTGCCAATATCCGGAATTTTTTCAAGCTCTTTCAAGCTGGCTGAAAAAACCTCCCTGGGTGAGCCAAAATGGTTTAAAAGTGAAATAAATCTCTTAGTCCCTACCTCTGGAACTAAAGATAATCCGATCCAGTCTCTGATCTCAGAAAACTCCATCTTTGATCTTTCTTTTTTTGCTACTTGCTCTTAGCTACAAGCTACTCAAAAAGTTCCAATCTTAATCTCTCCTTTTTCCCTTAACTTTACCTTTTCCAATTCCTGGTTTATACAATCTAAAAGCTTTTCTATCCCTTCTCCAGTTAGGGCTGAGAGCTTTACTAAGGGAAGATCTATCTCCAGTTTTAATCTTTTCTTATCTTTTTCAGCCAATAAATCTATTTTATTCAAAGCCAAGATCGCTGGTTTCTCTAAAAGCGATAAATCATAGAGCTTAAGCTCATTTTTAAGGTTATCATACTCAGAGATCAAGTCAGAAGCTGTCACATCTAATAAAAATAGCAAAACTTTAGTCCTCTGAATATGTCTCAAAAAATCTAATCCTAATCCTTTTCCTTGATGTGCACCCTCTATTAATCCAGGGATATCAGCTAAGATAAAGCTTTTGTGATCTTTTAACCTTACTACCCCTAAATTAGGTTTAAGAGTGGTGAAAGGATAAGGGGCTATCTTTGGTCTGGCATCTGAAACCCTTGCTAAAAGTGTCGATTTGCCTGAATTGGGTGGTCCCACGATACCCGCGTCAGCTAAAAGCTTCAGTTCTAAGATTATCTTTCTAACCTCTCCTTTCTCTCCTGGTTGAGCAAACCTGGGAGCTTGAAGAGTTGAGGATTTAAAATGAGTATTCCCCTTACCTCCTCTCCCTCCTTTAGCTATCACATAGAAATCAGTTACCGAGATAAGATCAGTTAGACTTTCTCCAGAAATTTTATCTTTTACTATGGTCCCGGGTGGAACTTTTACAACCAGGTCTTCTCCACCTTCACCGGTACGATTCTTACCTTTTCCGTGTTTACCTCTGCCAGCTTTATATGCTCTTCTATAATGAAAATCCAGAAGGGTAGATAAATCCTGCTCTACTTTAAGAATCACATCCCCTCCCTTTCCTCCATCACCACCATCTGGACCTCCTTTGGGGATATATTTCTCTCTTCTGAAGCTGATACAACCCCTTCCCCCATCTCCTCCTCGTACTTCTATCTCTGCATAATCTACAAACATAAATTAGCTATTTTTTGCCTCAATCATCTGAATCAAAATTTCTCTTAAGCTACCTTTCTCAATATCTTTCCTTAAGATCCCGTTAGAAGCTATAGAGATTTCTCCGGTCTCTTCAGAAACGATTAGAGCCAAAGCATCCGATTCCTCAGTTACTCCAATCCCAGCCTTATGCCTCATCCCGTATAGCTCCGCATATTCCCTTTTCTGGGTCAAAGGAAGAGTACAGGCAGCTGCGACCACTGTTTCTCCCCTAACGACAACTGCCCCATCGTGTAAAGGTGTATAAGGGGTAAATAGGGTCAAGAGCAATTCACCAGTAAGCTGAGCATTCAAAGGTTTTCCAGTCTCGATGAAATTCTTTAGACCTATTTCCCTTTCTATAACGATCAAAGCCCCATACCTGAGCTCCGAGAGTTTTATCAACCCTTTTACCAGCTCATCTAAAATCTTTTGTTTCTCATAACGGATAAAAAGTCTGAAAAGCTTATTATGCCCGAACTGAGCTAAAGCCTTTCTTACTTCTGGTTGAAACACGACTACTAATACTATTACCCCCACTGTAGCTATATTAGTTATCAACCATTTCAAACCTTCCAATTGAAACCAGAAAGCCACAAAGGAGAAAAGGATCAAAACAAAAACCCCGAAGAGGATCTGGATAGACCTGGTCCCTTTAACCAGGACTAAAAAACGGTAAAACAGAAAAGCCACAATCGCCACATCTATTAAATCTATGATCCCGAATTTCAAGAATCCTATATGGAAAAGAATCATCTTTATTTACCCTCTTATTAAGATCGCATCCACCAATCTTGCCACCCTTTTACTTTCTTTAAGATCATGCACCCTGAAAATATTTACCCCGTTCAATATACTCACTGCCAGAGCAGCTAAACTACCCTCTAATCTTTCTTCCACCGGTAAGTCCAGTATTTTCCCGATAAACGATTTACGAGAAACCCCTATCAAAAGGGGTCTGCCTAAGTCTGTAAATTCCTTAAGGTTTCTTATTATTTTTAAATTATCCTCCAAGTTTTTGCCAAATCCAATACCCGGATCAATTATTATCTTATCTTCATCAATTCCAGCATCTTTTGCCATCTTCATAGATTCCTTAAGATAATCCTTAATTTCCTCAACCACATTTTCATAAAAAGGATTTTCCTGCATATTTTTAGGCGTACCTTTGATATGCATTAAGGCTACTGGAATTCTGTAATAAGCCACTACATTTTTCATCTCCGCATCAAACCTTAGAGCACTAATATCATTTACCATTTGAGCTCCGGAATCTAAAGCTTCTTTAGCCACTTTAGATTTATAGGTATCGATGGAAATCGGAACATCAGTTCTTTTAGCTAACTCTTCAATCACTGGTATGACCCGACGCAACTCCTCTTCTAAAGATACTGGCTCCGAGCCTGGCCTGGTAGATTCCCCTCCAACATCGATTATATCCGCACCTTCCTCTGCCAGACTTACACCCTGTTTTATTGCCTCATCCAGCTTAAAGAATCTACCACCATCTGAAAAAGAATCCGGAGTCACATTCAGAACGCCCATCAGATGGGTGCGGGAGGAAAGGTTTAGCCTTCTATTATGAAAATCAAGAAAATATTCAGAGGTGCTTTTTTCTTTAAGCTGGTTCAATCCTTCTTCTTTTAAATTCATCTCCCCTTAATCAGGGCAAATGCTTCTGCCCGAATAGAATCCTTTCTCAGATCACCTCTCATAGCCAAGGTAACCGTAAGTGAGCCTGGCTTTTTTAGCCCGCGCATCGAAAGGCAAAGATGTTCTGCCTCAACTATCACCAATACCCCTTTAGGTCTTAAACCCTGCATCAGACAATCGGCAACCTGTGAGGTGAATCTTTCCTGCAATTGAGGTCTGGAAGCTAATACCTCCACTACCCGGGATAGTCTGGAAAAACCGGTTATCTTATTGTTTCTCGGAATATAAGCTATATGTGCCTTGCCAAAAAAAGGTAAAAGATGGTGTTCGCACAGAGAATAGAAGGGGATCTTTTTGGCTATTATCATCTCATCCTGGTTTGGAATAGAATATAATTTTAGTTCCTCTTTTGGGTTTTCAAAGATACCGCAGAAGATTTCTTCATAGAAATCAGCTACCCTTCTGGGAGTTTCTCTCAACCCTTCTCTTTTAACATCCTCCCCTATCCCCTCTAAGATCATACTCACCCCTTTTTCTATCTTCTTTTTATTTATCATCCTTGTCTTTCTGGTTATTCTTTTTATCCTCAAGCTTCTCTCCCTTAAATATTCTTTCTATCTCCTCACCATCCAAAATCTCTTTTTCCAATAGAGCCTTTGCTAATAAATGAAGCTTATCCATGTTCATACTTAGAAGCTTATATGCTTTTTCTTCAGCCTGGTCTACAATTCTCCTCACTTCCTCATCTATGTCCTGAGCAGTCCTCTCGCTATAATCCCGGTGCTTGGCAATCTCCCGTCCTAAGAAGATCTCTGCTTCCTTTTTGCCGAAAGTCACAGGACCTAATTTTTCACTCATACCCCATTCACACACCATCTTTCTGGCAAGTTCAGTAGCTCTTTCAATATCATTCCCCGCACCTGTAGTAAGCTCATTAAAAACTAACTTCTCTGCTTCTCTGCCACCTAAAAGATGAACTAACTTCGTCTCCAGATACCCTCTCGAATGGGTATGTTTCTCATCTATAGGTAGATAGTGAGTTAAACCAAGGGATAACCCTCTGGGGATTATAGTCACCTTGTGAACTGGATCTGATCCGGGGATAAGTTTAGCCACTAAAGCATGCCCTGACTCATGATAGGCCGTAAGTTTCTTTTCCTCTTCACTTATCACCAGACTTCTCCTCTCAGTTCCCATCATCACCTTATCCTTAGCTTCCTCAAAATCCTCCATAATTACTTTATCGCGGTCTTTCCTGGCGGCTAAAAGGGCCGCTTCATTTACCAGGTTAGCTAAATCTGCACCTGAAAGCCCTGGGGTTCCTCGAGCTAAAATCGATAAATCCACCTCTTCAGCCATCTTTATCTTACGAGTATGAACTTTTAAGATCCCTTCTCTACCTTTCACATCCGGAATATCAACTACTATCTGTCGATCAAATCTACCAGGTCTCAACAGAGCCGGATCCAAAACATCCGGGCGATTTGTTGCAGCTAAAAGGATTACCCCTTCATTCGACTCAAAGCCATCCATTTCCACTAAAAGCTGGTTTAGGGTCTGCTCTCTTTCATCATGTCCACCACCCAACCCTGCACCTCGATGTCTGCCTACTGCATCTATCTCATCTATAAAAATTATACACGGCGCATTCTTTTTCCCTTGATCGAACAGATCTCTCACTCTGGAAGCTCCCACACCCACAAACATCTCCACAAAATCCGAACCGCTCATGCTGAAAAAGGGAACTCCAGCTTCTCCAGCTACTGCTTTAGCTAAAAGAGTTTTACCCGTACCGGGTGCACCTAAAAGTAATGCCCCTTTAGGGATTTTACCCCCTAATCTTTGAAATTTTGAAGGGTCTTTTAAAAATTCTATTATCTCCTGCAATTCCTGTTTGGCTTCATCTGCACCAGCTACATCACTAAAGGTAACTTTGGGCCTGTCCCCCCCGGTTAAAAGCCTGGCTCGGCTTTTGCCAAAGGAGAAAAGTCCCTTGGTTCCCCCCTGCATCTGTCTGAAAAGTAGAAACCAGAGTAACCCTAAAAGCAATATATAGGGCAATACTCCCAAAATAAGGCTTGACCAGTTAAATTTGGGTGGCTCAGCTTTTATCTGCACACCTTTTTCTTCTAATTTCTGGAGAAGGTTGGGATCTTCAAAAGGAAGATATAGCTTGAAGTTACGATAGGATTTAGTAACTTTCCCCTCGGCCTTTTTAACCTCTTCGACAAACTCCCCTTCAACATCTTTTTCCAGCAAAAGAACAGTTTTGACATTGTTAGAATCGAGCTGTTCTAAAAATTCGCTATAGGTGATCCCGAGCTCTTTCTTAAAACCACGACTATAATATTGAAAAAGATATATTGAAATAAGGAACAGAAAAGCCCAGATAACCAGGGTTCTACCAGCTTTTTTCCAGCGAAACTCATCCCCGGGCTTTTTCCCATCCGGTTCCCCTCTTAATCTGTTTTTCTTCTTGGGATCAAACCTGCTACCTCGATTTAAATTATCTTTTTTCTCATTCATAAGTTTACCTTATCTTCTTTTCTTTTTCTTAAAGCTCAAACCATCTCTGAGTTAATTTACCTCCCTCAACCTTAGCTATATAGGGTAGATTGCGGTATCTTTCACCTAAGTCCAGTCCATAACCCACAACAAACTCGTTCGGAACTGCAAATCCTACGTATTTAATGGGCACCTGAACTTTTCTCCTCTCTTTCCTATCTAAGAGGGTAACTATCTCCAGACTCTTCGGATTGCGTAAAAGTAGATTTTTCCTTATGAAGTTCAGAGTCAAGCCTGTATCCACGATATCCTCTATGATTATTACGTTTTTCCCTTCGATATTAGCACTTAAATCCTTAATTAATCTTACCGCTCCACTCCCCTCTATTTCCTGGCCATAACTGGCAACTGCAATGAAGTCAACCTCATGCGGGATTTTAATCTGCCTGATCAGATCAGCTAAAAAGATAAAACTACCTTTAAGTATTCCAATCAAGATCAGCTCTTTTCCTGCATAATCCTTAGAAATTTTAGCACCTAATTCCTTTACCCTTTTTTTCAATTCCCTTTTAGGGATGATTATTTTAACATCTTTCCCTTTCATCTACTACCCTGTGGATCAGTTAATATACAACTAACTTTTTTCAGCTTTTATTTTTAATATCTTTGTTGTATCCTTAGTTATTTTAAATTCATCTGCAATTCTATAGCCCAGAACCCAGACGATTTTACCCTTTGAAGTTAAAACCAAAGCTCTTTCTTTTTCATAACGAGGAACCTTAAGATCAGTTAGAAAATCTTTTAAACTTTTTGTTCCTTTCATCCCTAATGGTTTGAACTTATCACCAGATTCGGGATTTCTTAAACTAAAGGGGAGCTTTAACTTGCCCCAATCAAGAAAAGCTACCATCTGGTCATCGGTATAAGTTTTTTCTTTCCAATTTTTTCTTAAGATTATCTCAGAATCCATGTTAAGTCCGAACCTTTTACTCCTCTTAATCCCCGGAAAAACAATGGGTAAACTTTTCTTCTTCTTTTCAACCTGGTATATGTTCAAATAATTTGAGGAGATCTCTGCTAAGAGGCTCTTGTTCAAAAAAATCCTTCTCCCCGTCTTTTTTTCTTGAGCTAAATCTAAAATCCGCTCTATTAGCTCAAAATTTGATTTAAAAACACCACCTCTCATCTGATCAATTGCCAACCTGACCAGTTCTCTTCTAAAATAAATATCATAATTAAATAACTTATCTAAATCAAGTGAAATCTTCTTACCTCCTTTTTCTATAATTTTATTGAATACTTTGAAAGTTTCTTCTTTTAAAAATTTCTCTTGAGCAGATAAAATCGAGGCTGTTCGATTCAGAGCATCCACGAT
>JAZDLB010000342.1:0-6974 GCA_043802565.1 Candidatus Zixiibacteriota bacterium
CTTAGCCGAGGGGAAATCTCTCTTGTCAGATTGCCATATCGCAGTACAGTGTTTTATTATATAAAATATTTCTATCGCTTACTTTTATGGAATGAATAAACTGCTAATCGTTTCCTTAAGGAGGAGATGTTTTGAGCGGTAATATATGCTGCCATAATCAAATTGCCTATGGCTTGATATACATATCTGCTAAATGGTATATACCTACTCATCCTTATCGCTCTCTTGCTGATTAGAAATCTTAGAACTGGTTCCGGCAATATCCCATAGAAATTCATTTTCAGGCTTTCGCTTCGCCTGGCACAGCCGCGCATCATCGAGGCTACGACATTTAAGTAAGCGTTGTTATCGCTAAATTTCCAAACCTTATACGTCGCCTTAGTGTAACCCCGCACCAGTTGTTTATCGTCTATCTTGCCATCTTTTAAAGCCATTTCATATAGTTCGGTTTTAGGAAAATACGTGAGACTGTAAATAACTATTTTAAACGGCTTCGGCAGATCCATTAACAGCCTTATCGTGCTGATGATATCATCTTCATTTTCATAGGGATTGCACAAAATAAAATCATATTCGACTGGTATTCTGTGAATAGCAAGGATTGCCGCTTTTTCCATATAAAGCTTGGCCGGGGCGTTGCGTTTATAAATCAAACGCTGGATTCTTTCGCTGGCATTTATGGTCCCGATGTTAACCCCTTCAAGGCCGGCATCTTTCAATGCCTTTATACATTCGCCGGTAATCGCAGCTGGATTCGACCATATCGAGAACGGTATGCCAATCTCGGTCTTATATATTTCCGAAAAGTGTTTAATATCTTTTTGTGTTTTACCCAATATAAAATCGGCTTCATTGAACCATATATGTCTACATGAGGAAAACCGTTCTTTAATCTCTTTTAAATCTGAAAGTACCGTATCGATATTTCGTTGCCTACAGATCCTTTCCCCTTTATAGAGATTGTGAATTACGCCGCTGCAACAATAGCTACATCTAAAGGGGCACCCGCGCCCACTGTAGGTAAGAAATAGTCCTTTAAAATCCGGCTCATCCACATTTCTGATTCTGCTGTCTTCCATGATATATTGCGTGTCCAGGTCATAATCCAAGGGCGGTAATTCATTAAGATCTACCAAAGGATATAGCTCTACCTTCTTTCCGCTATCCGGTCCAGATCGGAATAATAGATTTTTTATTCCGTCGAGATTGTCCTTCTTTTCTAATCTCTTCGCCAATTCCAATAATGCCTTTTCGCCTTCACCCAAACATACGATATCGGCGTGCGGAAGACAATCTTCCGGTTGAAGCGTAGCGTGAATACCGCCCCACACCAGAAGCACCCCAGTAGTTTTTTTAATGCCGTCGACCAACCTTGCTATGCGGGAATGATTTTCCGAAAAGCCGTTTACTCCTACCATATCCGCATTGCGAACGAAATCTGCAACAATTGCAATGGTTTTCTGCGAAGGCTCAGACAGCCCTTCTTGAAGTAATTGGGGAATAAATAGCAACTTAACATCGTGGCCATCTTTTTTTAATAACGGCGCAAGAGTGGAGATTCCCAAATCTGAAAATATCGGAGAAATAAGAACTATCTTCATTAAGAAGAACTTTCTGTATATAGACAGATAAAAAAAGTTATAACCTGACAGAGCAAGGCTTGTTAAGCATCCCGAAACCCTGTCCTTATGATACGTTATTATACCCCCTACGATACCCTACTTCAATGGCGATACTTGTTCTAACCCTTCTGGTGGCTGTGCCCCCGGCGCCCTGGAATCAACACCGCCCAACCCCCCCTACGACTCGCCTTAGGGGTAGGACATGAAAATAGCCGTGATCAATCAGAACGATCATGGCTATTTGCCTCTCTCCTGAATGAAGGAAAGAGAAATTTTTGGTGGGCCTGAGAGGACTCGAACCTCCCGCACGCGGTTTAGGAAACCGCTGCTCTATCCTGATGAGCTACAGGCCCGTGTTATTGTTATACCTTACTTTTCAAAGAGTTATGCGAAACTTCGTTTTCTTCCTTGACCTCGGGCCCACCCTCTGGTGTCCAAATAGTGTCCATTCGCCGTCCAAATATCTCAATTGCACGCTTCTTATGATCTGGCGAAAGATGTGCATATCTGAGAGTCATCTCGATTGATTTATGGCCCATTAGATCACGGACAGTGTTTAAGTCTATGCCAGCCATCACCAGCTGAGACGCGAACGTATGCCGAAGATCGTGAAAGTGAAAATCATTTATACCACATTTCTTGAGAGCTGTAAAGAAAGAACGTCTGACGTTGGTATAAGGCTTGCCATCTGGGCTACAAAAGATATACGGACTGTTCGGATGTTTGCGAACCGCTATCAAGGCTTTCTTCGCGAGCTCGTTCAAATAAACCTCTCTCTTCTCTCCGTTCTTTGTGTCCAGAAGATAGATGATTCCTTTTTCGAAATCTACCTCACGCCACTTAAGGCCCAAGATCTCCCCTTTCCTCATCCCGGTGTTGAGACCCAGGATGACGATTGGTCGAAGATGTGAACAGCACGCGTCAACTAGTCTCTTAATCTCTTCTTTCTCTAGGTACCTGAGCCGCTGATTGTTTTCCCGGAGCAGTTTTATGTTTCTTGCCGCATTATCACTTACCTTGCCCCATTCAACAGCTTTTTTGAGAAGATGCCTCAGGCAGGTAATCTTCCTGTTTACCGTAGCTGGTGCAGATAGCTTGCCCTGCTCGTTTTTGAATTCCTCGATCGATAGCGGGGTGATCTCGTAGAGGCACTTATTGCCGAAATGCTTTGTGAGAGTCCTTAAGAGCGTGATATCTTTTTTCCAAGATTTTTTGTGTGCCTTGCAATGCAGTTCCAAGTAGGTCTTCGTGAAATCCTTAAACCGTACCTTCTTCTCTCTCCGTATATCCAGGAACCGATTTTCGGCGATCTCGAGCTTACGCTTATGAAGGACATCTTCGGCGAGTTTTTTGCTGGGTCCTATCTTCTCACGCTTTCGCCTGCCATTGACGTAATAATCCAGGTACCAGTTATCCTTCTTTCGGAATATACCCATTGCTCATATTTTACCTCAATTTGACGATAGTTTAAACAGGTTTAATAAAAACTCCAACCTTTCTTTCTTCGAGCCACTTGTCTAAGTCCTGCGGATCGAATTTCACTAATCGGCCCACCTTAAAGTGCGGAATTTTCCTCTGATAAACCCAGGAATAGAGAGTCTCGATGCTTATCCCTAGGGACTCAGCCGTTTCTTTTACTCCGATTAGTTGTCTTCTGTTTACCATAATGTTGGGTTAGCGGTAGAGCCTTAGGCGATTTTAGCCTCTTCCTTTGGCATTATCATCCATTTACCTCCGCCCCTCCTGGGCAAAACAACCTTTCCTCCCTGCAATAACCTCTCGGATTGCTTTTCCGTAAGCTCCAACCTTTCTACTCCTCCCTTTACCCTTGCCTTAAGCATCTTAGCCCCTCCTTTTGTTTACCCACATCAACGTTCCGCACACCCGTTTACTCAAACACCCACTTTCAAAATAGGACTCAACTACATATTTTGAACTGTCATACTTCAATTTCTGAACAGTCAGCCTGATTTTGAAGACTCCGACACTTCATTTTTTGAACAGTCGCAAGCACAAACACTATTTTGCCGACACTTCAATATCTGTAGCCTTATATAGATTTGCCAGATGTATACTCATCTTATTCTATCGTTCTTCCCTGTAAGTTTATAAAGGCAATAGTACCTAAACATACCTCCGTATCTTGTCTTCTCTATCCATTCGTTACCTTGAAGTTCCTTTAAAGATCTTGAAATAGTGGCTGGGGCTAAGATGCCTTTGAGCTCGACATATTTAAATGGGATCTCGCCATTATTCCCGCCATTGTAATTTTTCTTGATGTATATGTAGGTAATCATCGCGGACGGACTTAATTTCCTCCATTCAGGTCTATTGAGGGTGTCTTTTTCGAGCATTACGAAGGAAGGCCCTTTATGCCAAGGACCTTTATGTCTTTTCTTATTTCTACTCACATTCGCCACCTTTTCATAAGAAAACTCCTATCTTAACTTCTGCATCAATTCTCTATAGGCATTGGCTATTGCCAAAGCACATGCTTCATAAGCTACCCGATGGATCGGATAAACCGTATTTAATCGTAACCCGTTATATTCTTTTTGGGGGAAGACCAGACGGATGCCTGTAGAATTAGAAGGGCAGGTATGAAGAGCCACGTTACAAATTTTAAAGTCACTGTTAATGACGAAACTTACAAAACCGATAAGCCCATCTTTGTTTGATATGGGTTCGATGTTGATTTCGCTGATTTTCAGGTCAGACACTTTTTCCTCCATAAATAAAAACGCCACGCCGAAACCTTCAGCGTGGCAAAAAAAAGCTACGCTGACCATCTCAGCGTAGCGTGTATCGCTACTCAATCTCTCGAAAACCTACAACACTACAAACATCTCGTCGCCATCTCGTAAATCTAGACTAAAGTGTACTACAACGGCTCTAAAATGTCAACCGAATTTTTTCCACCGAGCGAGTAACAGTTCGTATGCTCTAGCAAGAACTGGGGACACTCTGCTTATGCGACATGCCCCTTGGCTTTACTTATACTTACACCAAATGTTTAAACCATCTACTTGGCCAAAATCATTCCTATCAAAACAGGCTATGTCCCTTTGGGCACCATAGAGCATTGTAGCTATATGAATTGAATCGGCTCGTTCAAGTTTATACACACACTGTAATTCTAAAGCTTTTCCAACGATACCAGGTTCTGTCGGAAAAACAACTTTAAAATTTCCCGTAAATTTACTCAAAATATCATTAAGTGCAACCATATTTTTTTGGATATCCGCTATATGAGGTTCTATAATTGACCGATCTTTTCTTGTCAATGCTGCTTGGGCTTTTTTGCGTGAAAATTGAGACTTTTCTAATTCAATTAATGAAACTATGTGAAGAAACTCATCGAAAAGTATTGATGAAAAGGCTATATAAGTTTTTTCTTTTATTAACCTATCAATAAAATTTATGGCGGCTTTTCTTTGGTCACTTTGTGGGTGTAGGAAGATTGCAGAGGCGGGTAAAGAAGTATCCCAAAATAATACATTTTGGGGAAGACTGTCTTTGACGAGATGTTTCAGAAAAGTGCTAACGCCTAACTTCATTAATTAGGCTACCAATACTAGTCCCCTTCGCAATAGATGTCCCAGAAGAGCATATTTTTGCAACGGACCTATTTGAACTAGTGGAAGGCGTATAAGTAACGGCGGAGCCATTGTAGACCTTAAAAATGGCTTCTATTGCTTTCTGTCTTTTTTTCCGTTTTTCTTTCATTTTATCCTTGGCTTAAATATCGCACAAAAAATACCCTTTGTCAAGCATCGATTTGTGAGGTGGATTTGCCCTCCTGGTGGCTGTTGTCCCCATTCCTGGAGTAAACACACCCCCACCCGACTAGAGACCTGCCTTATGGGTATTCGGCTCTGCAGCAAGGGTCTGGCTCAGGGATTGTATCCTCTTCCCGTGCAAGAGCATTTGTCTTTCCTTTGGGCTGTCTTTTGAGCATCCTTAGCCCTTCCAGTCGCCGTCCCCTCTCGGTCATCTCCTCTTACTACCCAGCGTCTCCTGGCAGGGCTTTCCCTCGGTCCTTGAACCCTTCTTCTTCAGCTACTTGAGCTTTCTGGCATAGTCTGACTCCCTTGCCATCCAAGCCTTCCTACTGTGTGGTAAACCCCATCTTAGGCTTTTGCTTGTTCATCATACCGCTGACCTCTAGCTCTGCCCCGAAAACGAGGTCATCCATAGTCACCAGATCCTTATCCCTGACCCTGCGAAGGGCATTATCAATGGCATTCCTGATGTATCCTCCCGCGAAGGTATATCTCTTTGCGAGCACTGAAAAATCCACGTCCTCAGCTACCCTTACTTTCTTCGGGATGAGGGTCTTCCATATCTGGCAACGCATCATCTCGTCAGGTAGTTCGAACCTGACCCTAAGTGTGGCCCGGCGTTCCAGTGCTGGATCCAGGAGAACGTCCATGTTGGTCGTAAGGACGGCTACGCCTTTGAACCTTTCCAGCTCCTGCAACATCACATTCACGAAGCGGATGTCGTGTTCCTGGACGGCATAGTTGCGGTTGTAAAGGAGTGAGTCCGCCTCGTCAATACAGATGACAGTATCACTCTCGCTTGCAGACTTGAAGATATCCGAGATGTTCCTGTCGGTCCCCCCAACCCACCTCGACATGATCTTGGAAGATTCGACCATAAGTATCTTCTTCCCTAAGTAAAAAGCTATCGCTTCGGCAGTCAGGGACTTCCCAGTTCCCGGGAGTCCATAGAACAGGAAGGTCAACCCCTTCCCTCCCGTCTTCCCAGGCTCCAGCTTCTTTTCCCTGAAGGCATCCAGGAAGAACAAGACCTTCTCTCGTGCCTGATCCTTTAGCACGACTTGATCTAAACTGCAGTCTGGTACTTTCACGTACCCCACTCGGGATGTGCTATCTGCCTCTGCCTTCTCTTCCGCCTCCTGTGGTATTTCCTCTCCGTCCAGGAGCTTGGTTACCATATCCAGTCCCGTCTCAGCCAGGAAGTAGGCTACACTGGAAGTGCCATCCTCCTTGAACTCCTTACCTAGGAAGCCGTGCCCATAAAGGGGTGCTTGCTTGCTGAAATGCCTTAACCTGCGTATCCTTTCAACCGATGAATCGTCACAATCTAGAAGCTCTACAACCTCATGCTTCGAACATGGATCTAATCGGCAGGATCCGAGGTAGAGAAAGAGGATGAGAACCCTCTTGTCATACGTGTCCAATGAGAAGTTAGAGGCTATCTCCTCAATGCTGAACTTCGCCCCCTCGCTTAAGCCCTTATCCACCCTGTTCCAGAAGACCTCGTCTTCCCTTTTTATCCTGCTATTCAGGCAAGTTAGGTCATCCTGCAGTTGCCTGGCCTTCTCCT
>JAZDLB010000343.1:0-5364 GCA_043802565.1 Candidatus Zixiibacteriota bacterium
TCTGGGCTGGTCCATTGGACCTTTAATCGGTGGGGTTTTAATAGACCTGTTTAACACTAAACCAGTGTTTCTCTGGGGGATTATCTCCCTTTTAGGCATTATTGCCGCCGCCGGTTTTATCTGGCTGGAAAAAAAGTTACCCAAAGATGTGATTATGATTTCGAAAAAGTAATCAGTAGGTCGGGCTGTTCCACTTTTGACGGAACTGCCCGATATAATCATATAAACAATGTCGGGTAGCTTAGCAACCCGACCTACAAAAACTAGTGTCTGTCGGGTCCCCTGACCCTACAGTTTTCTAATATCATTTTGACAGTAAAGCTAAAGCTTTACACTCCAAATATGTAGGTTAACCATGTCCCGACAAAGTAGGGACTGATTGACAATTTAGTTCTCTGCAAAAGAAAAAGGAAGAGCTTTTGAGACTCTTCCTTTTTCCTCCCTCTCTATTTTTCCTGTTATCGCATCTTCGCGGATAATTTCTGTGAGATCAGTTGTTCCTGCCTTCTTTTTTCCATCAAAGCAGTCAAAACCGCACTTTCCTTAATCCAGTTAGCTGCGGTTTCATAGGTAATTTGTTTTTTCTCATAAAGGTTGAAAATCGAATTATCCATACTGTGCATCTGATCCTGGCTGCCGGTCTGTATTAAGGATTGTAATTGTTCGATTTTCATCTGCCTGATAGTCCCTTTAACTGCGGGAGTGCCTATCAACACCTCTGTGGCAACTGCAAGCCCCTGGTTATCCCTCTTGGGGAGAAGCTGCTGACAGATAATCCCACTCAGACAGGAGGAAAGCTGTAAAGCCGCTCCCTGTCTCTGATCATGAGGAAAGATACCCAGGATCCGGTTGACCGTTTGGGGCGCATCACTGGTATGCAAAGTAGTGAAGACCAGATGTCCGGTCTCTGCGGCTGTCAGGGCAGTTACCATCGTCTCCAGATCCCTGACTTCTCCAATGAAGATCACATTTGGATCCTGTCTTAAAACGTGCTTCAGACCATGCTTGAACGAATGAGTATCGATTCCAATTTCTCTCTGTTTGATTAAAGATTTTTTACTCTCATGCAAAAATTCGATCGGGTCTTCTAAGGTAATAATTACCTTCTTGAATTCCTTATTAATAAGCTCAATCATTGCGGCGATGGTGGTGCTTTTCCCTACCCCGGCCGGACCGGATACTACCACTAATCCATCTTTTTGTCTGGCCAGGTCTTCAACCACGACCGGAAGTCCCAGATCCGCAACGCTTTTATCTGGTGGCTTGATTAAACGAAAAGCTGATTCCACATTCCCCTGTTGAAAGTGAACATTTATCCTCCACCTTCCTAAACCAGGAAGGGAGTAAGCAAAATTTAACTCTTTCATCTTCTCGAAAGAGCTGATTTGCTCAGAAGTCATAACTGAAAAAACCAACCTCTTGACTTCATCTGAGGATAAAGATTTATTACTCCACCCCTTCAATTCCCGGTCAACCCTGAAAGTAGGAAGATGTTTTGCAGTTAGATGCAAATCTGATGCTTGCAGGGTTACCATCTGTTCTAAGAGAGGATAAATATCAATGTTTTCAATCTGCTTTTTCAGAATTTCCTTGACTTCTGACTCAATATGAGTATAAGCCACTCCAATAATATATTGCTCCTTCTCCGCCTGGGAGATATAAACTGTCTTGCCAATCATACTTAAAGGTTCAGCCGCTTTAGAAAGGAAAAGTTTAATCTCCATGCTTGAGCCAATATTTAAAGGAAAAGGAGAGAGAAATTGCATGCCGGAGGCGGAAATATTTTTGGTCTTGGAATTAGTAAAAACCGAAGCATTAGTTGAATCCGGCACTCTAAAATCAAAGTTAAAATTGGTTCTAATTCTTCTCGTATCTCTTTTTTCAGATTCCATAAAAAAACTCCTCAATAATTGGTTACTTATATTTTATCGGAAGAATTTGTTAACACTAAAGGAAATATAGTAGGTCGGGCTGTCGAAGATTGCCCGACAAAATTTGTGTCGGGTAGCTCCCGCAACCCGACCTACTTTTTCTACTGTTGGTCAGTCCGCCTTTGGCAAGATGAAAGGAATAGGGAGGGGTACAACCCTTATCCCAGCATAGTGGTTTTTGCATCCATTTGGATGCACTCCATAATCTAACGTATAGTAAGCTCTTTCAACAACCCCTCTGCGTGATAGACTTTATCTAAAAGAAAAAGAACATAGCGGATATCCACATTAATTGCCCTTGTAATCTCAGGGTCGAACTCATAATCTGAGGTCATCGCCTCGTAGTCACCATCAAAAGCCAAGCCAACCAATTCTCCTTTACCATTCATTACCGGACTGCCTGAATTTCCATTAGTGATATCATTGGTGGAAAGAAAATCTACTGGAACCCCTCCAATCTCTTTATTAAAATAGGAGCCGAAATCTTTCTTATTATAGACTTCCTGAAGTTCTTTTGGAGCATCAAAAGGTTCCTCACCGGTATTTTTCTCCATAACCCCGAAGAGTGTAGTTATATATTTATAGTCAACTGCATCTTCTGGACTATACCCTTTAACCTCGCCATAGTTAAAACGAATAGTCCCGTTAGCATCCGGATATAACCTTCCTTTTTTCCATTCAGTATAAGCCTGAATTAGTATAGGCTGTAGCCTTTTAAGAGCACCGGAGAACTCCTTGTTTCTTGTCCTTATTTCCTCTCTTTCTACCTCTAAATCCTTAGCGAAATTGATATAAGGATCATCCTGCTTCTCTAATTCCTTTCTGCTCATATGGAACATCTTTAACCGAGCTTCAATTGAGCCGAGCTTTGTGTTCTGATAAAGATGAGAAACGAAATTTTCTATTATCCTGTCCTTGTCCTGCTTTTCCTTCCCTGTAAAAATTTTCTCTATTGCCAGAATCTTCTGACTAATCGGAAGCTCAAGTGCTTTTTTCAAAAAGCAGGTTAAAACTTTTTTGTCGGTAGAGGGGACTAAATTGATCTGGGCTTCTTCAAACCATTCTTTTGTCTCTAAGGTATCCCGGTTTTGATACCCCGGTTCTCTATCGAAATCTTTTTTCTCTTTTTCTAAGCTCCATTTATAGATGGTAGAGGCGAAATCTAAAAAATCAGTGTAAGAGCTCATCCAGTCCATAAGAAACTCTTTATCCTGAAATTTTTTATTCTCTTTATATAAATTATCCAGCTCCGAGAGAACCTGCCCATATTTTGCCTTAAGCTCTGGATTTTTATTTAAAAATTCAGTAAGTAATTTCTCCTCTCTTATCTTTTTTTGCAAAAGTCCAGTCCTTTTAAACCCATCTAACATCCCCCGATATTTTTTAAGGCGATTATACAAACCTTTGATTGTGGAGGATAATCTTATGGCAACTGAAGAGTCCTCTGCTGATGATTTTTCTAAAATGGAGATTAGATCCAGACGGGTTTGTATATCTTGAGGATAATCATGATTCACCGTATTTTCGATAAAAAAAGAGCTCTCATACCGGCTGGTTGAACCAGGAAACCCCATCAGCATCACAAAATCCCCCTCTTTAACTCCAGCTGATGAAATTTTTAGATAAGTCTTTGAATTATACGGGACATTTTCTTTGGAATATCCAACTGACTTTCCATCTGGAGATACATAGGCACGTAAAATAGAGAAATCGCCCGCATGCCTGGGCCACATCCAGTTATCTATTTCCCCACCGTAATCCCCGATGGAGCGAGGCGGGGCAAACACTAATCTGACATCCCTGATTTTAAAATTGGTAAACAGATAATACTCCTTACCCTCATACATACTCGCCAGCCTGCATCTTATATCTTCCCCCTTTTCGCATTCTTTTATGATTTTCTTGGAAACCTTCTCAATCGCCTTATACCTTTCTAAGTCACTCATCTTTTCATTTACCACTTTTAAAACTTTATCCGTCACATCCTCAAAGGATTTGGTGATATAGACATTAGTCCCGATAGCCGGAATTTCTTCCTCTCTGGTTTTAGCATAAAAACCATCTCTAAGATAATTATGTTCTGGCGTGCTTTGCCTCTGAATAGCTCCAAAAGCAACATGATGGTTGGTGATAATTAAACCTTCCGGAGAGACAAAAGAAGAGGTTGCACCAATCTGAACCAAAGCATCTGATATCCCGCCCCCTTCTGGATTATAGATTTCAACTGGACTCAACTTTAATCCTCGAGCTTTTAGACTATCGATTGGCAATTTATCAATCGAGTCCAGAAGCCACATCCCCTCATCCGCAAAAGAGTTTAAAAACAATAAGCCCAGAAAAGATAAAACCAAAAAAGTAAGAAAATTTATTTTATTCATACCTCCTCCATTTCAAAATTTATGTAATAATAACGATTTTAAAAAAGATATACAAGAAGAAATTCTAATTGAATAGTAATAGCATGGCAAGCCGTACCCCTATCGTACTGTCATTGCGAGGAGTTCATTCGGACGACGAAGCAATCTGCAAATTTTTACAGATTGTTTTGCCTTTAGCTCGCAATGACAATTTATCATTTTAATGTAGAGATAGAATCCGCCTCAGTCGGATTCTGTCCCTCTTATTTTAAAAACAAAAAACCATAAATCCCTTGACAATTTTCATCCTTAACGGTTAATTCTTAAAAATGATTTGAAGGAGGTTTTTTATGTTTAAAAAAGGCATTATTCTTGGATTTACCCTGATATTATTTTCCGCTCAGGTACTTTTTTCTCAAGGAATCGAGGAAAAGGAAGTCTCAATCTTCACCTTATCCAACGGGATGAAAGTCATCTTTAAGGAAAAGCACGCTAATCCAGTAATTGCTTCAATGATCTATGTAAATGCTGGCAGTAAATATGAGACCGACTATAACAATGGCATAACCCATCTTCTGGAACACCTTCTTTTTGACGGGACCAAAAGAAGGACCAGGGAGGAGATAACTGAAGGGATGAAAAGCAAAGGCTCCTCTTTTTTCAATGCCTTTACCCGAAAAGAACTAACCTGTTATCTGGTGATATTACCTAAAGAATTTATCGAGGATGGCTTGGATATCCAGTCAGATATGCTTTTTAACTCTATCTTTCCGGACTCTGAGCTTGTCAAAGAGAGAAATATCGTGATCGAGGAGATAAAAAAGGACGAGGATAATATCGACTATCAGGTGGAAAAATTCTTTGATTCCCAGGTGTATGCAGGAACCCCTTATGCCCGTCCGGTAATCGGGTATGAGAATATTATTGCCACTATCCCCAAAGAGGAGATCATCCGATATTATCAGACCCATTACAAACCGAATAATATGATAGCTCTTTTGATTGGCGATTTCGAGAGCGAAAAGATGCTTGATCTGGTTGAAAAATATTTCGGCAATATCCCGGTTCAACCTCTA
>JAZDLB010000344.1:0-6265 GCA_043802565.1 Candidatus Zixiibacteriota bacterium
AATCACTTTTTTTAAAAAAATCTTTTGATAAACCTTCCAGAGTTTGAAGTAATTATTTGCCCCCAAGAGAGTTTTTAAAATACCCAGGAATCTATCTTTAAGCTTCTTTTTTAAATAGAGCTTTTTATCTATATTTACCAAAGAGATAAAATAAGAAAAAGAGTCACCAGCTCTTAATGAGACTCGCTTTAGCTCAAACGGGTCAGTCTTATTTTCATTCCAGCCGAATTTAGAAGTGCAAATTCCTTTAAAATCGAGCTTTTTTGTAATTCTTTTTACATTAGCACTATGGTACCCTCCAGGTAAACTCAAAAGATTAATCTCTTTTCCGATTATCTCTTCAAGAAACTTTTTTGAATCCAGGAGTTCCTGTCTTAATTCTTCTTCTTTTAGAGTGGAAAGAAATCTATGAGTCTTACCATGAGAGCCTAACTCCATCCCTTCCTGGCTCATCTTTAAGATTTGGGATTTCTGTAAATAGTCTGGCTTATCAATAAAATCGCTGGTGAGAAAAAAAATAGCTTTGAAGTCAAATTTTTTAAGCAGGGAGAAAGCTATAGTATAATCGGTCTGGTTCCCATCATCAAAGGAGATTATTAACGATTTGTCCGGGAAAGAAGTTTTCTCCTCCAGATATTCCATCAGTTGGTTTAAATAAATGGTTTTCCACCCTTTTGAATATAGGTACTCTAACTGTTTTTTAAACTCCTTTTCTTTTACTGAGAAAACTTTCTCTTCAGGACTAACCTTCGAGAGGTCATCTTCTTCAGGCAAGATCCGATGATATAGCAGTATCAATATTTTGTCCAAATCTGCACCTTAAATTGAACTTTTTTCATCTCGCTGTGCTTGTGCTTGCCAGGTCCCCTGACCTGGCAAGTATCAAGCTTTTCGTCCGGTGGACGATCACTTGAAAGTAAAACATGTTGATCCTTCGTAGAGCGGGCACCCTTGCTCACTGGATTTTTCTGGAGCTACATTTTTCATCTCTTAGATGGCTCCCAGATTATTTCCCTTTTTCCCAGTATAAATTTCACCCAGGCTAAAAGTATGGCTAAATTCACCAAGTAAAAATAAAAATCAGATTCCATCAGAGATAAAAGTCCTGTAAGTTTTTTGTTCACCAGAAAGAGCAAATATAAAAGAGCGATAAAGATTGAGAAAAGCTCAATTAGAAGAGTCAGTTTAAAAATAAAATGCTGTAGTAAAAAAAGATTGCAAAAGAATAAAAGTAAAAGCATGAAAGGGGTAAGCCATCTCAAGAGTTTATGGCTCAAAAGCTCTAAGCTGAAGAAACCATATTTAAAAGGATTTAATAAGGATAGCTCAGAGAAGAAAACCTCCAGCCCACCTAAAGCGGTTCTCCTTCTTCTTCTGAACTCCTCCTTGAAGTTTGACACTCCGGTTACATAAGCGATACCTTCTGGCTCAGATATTACCCTTTTCCCTTGCTTTACGACCTGAAGCGGGAGATAAAAGTCATCAATTAAATCATTGGGAATCTGGTTCACAAGCTCCCTTCTTATGGCATAGAGACATCCACTCACTCCCGTTAAATTACAAATTATACTTTCCAGCCTTCTCAACTTCATCTCCATCCCTACATAGACCCCTTCTCCAGATTCACCCTTTTCTTGAAGCGTGGAAATACTCCGGTCCTCTCCACTCACACATCCCACTTCGGTATCTGCAAAATTCTTAGCTATCTTCATTAGAGAATCTTTATTTAAAAGGGTGGAGGCATCAGTGAAGAAGACAAGTTCACTTTGCACCTCTCTTAAAGCTGAATTCAAAGCTTTTGTCTCTCCACTTCTTTTTTCAAGACGAAAAAGTTTTACTCCTTTGTCTTTAAAAGAAGAGACGATCTCCTCTGTTTTATCAGTGGAGCAGTCAGAGATAACCATAATCTCAAGCTTGTTTTTAGGATAAGAAAGGCTCAGGCAGTTCTCTAATTTATCTTTGATTTGTTTCTCCCCATTATAGACTGGAATAAGAAGGGTGGCAGTAGGAATATATTCCCCTTTTATAACTGGATTAGATTTAAAAAAAGATACAACTTTCAAGAACAGAAAATATCCTGAAAAGGTGTAAAATAGTAAAAACACCAATATTATAAACAAAATAATCATCTCAGGACCTTAGAATAAAGCTCCTCATAGTTTTTTAGCATAGTTTCTAAGGAGAATTTTTCATTTACCCTCTTCCTGCCTTCATCACCCATCTTTACTCTTAAATCTTCATTTCTTAAAAGAAAGATTATCCTCTCAGCTAATTTCTCTGGCTCAGCCGGAGGAACCAGAAATCCGGTTTTCCCTTCAAGAACAAGTTCCGGATTTCCACCTACTCTGGTAGCGATAACCGGCTTTCCTGAAGCCATAGCTTCTAAGAGGGAGATAGCACAGCCTTCAGAATGAGAGGATAAAATGAAGATATCCATAAAACCTAAAAGCAAGTTCACATCTTCTCTATGACCTAAGAATAAAACCCTGTTTTCGAGACCTAGTTCTGCACAAAGTTTAAC
Organism: Candidatus Zixiibacteriota bacterium; assembly: GCA_043802565.1. GTDB lineage: Bacteria > Zixibacteria > MSB-5A5 > MSB-5A5 > RBG-16-43-9 > CAZMZF01. The sequence continues at coordinate 2,522 of JAZDLB010000344.1, forward strand.
CAGTCTGAATTTCAGCTCCCCTTCGCCTACAATCAATAGTTTAGCCTGAGGGAAAAAAGATGCGACTTTATGAAAGGATAAAATCAACGTATGATGGTCTTTAACCTCTCTCAAATTCCCCACATTCCCTAATATAAGCTCCTTTTCCCTCAGGTTTAACTCTTTCCTTAAAGGTTCTAAATCCATTTTATTTTCAAATCTGTGAGTATCAACTCCATTATAGATCAATTTAACTTTTTGAGGGGGAATTTTAAGTTCTTCTCTTAGCAGGTTCTGAATATCTTTTGAGACTGCTACGATTTTTTTAATCTGGCTGATGAAAACTTTATAGGAGAATCTCCTGGTCCATTTCTCAAAGATATAGTAGCGGTTGTGGATGGTGGAGATCATTGGAATGCCCAGTATTTTTGAAGCCCAGTAACCATAGAAATCTGTTCCCCAGGTATGGGAATGGATTAAATCGATCCGGTTCTGTTTTATAAGCTGGATGATATTTTTCAAAAACTTATAATCATAAGTCTGAGTACTTTCTTTAAGCCAGAGGAATTTGATACCCCTTTTTCTTAATTCTGATACAAGTTCACCTTCTCTGAACACGCCCACATAGGACTTGAATTTGTCCGGGTTGATAAAATCTGCCAGATTTATAAACATCTGTTCAGCTCCACCGATGGAGCTGGTGTTGTGCAGATGAAGGATTTTGCTAACCTTACTCATACTCTATCCAAAAGTTCTCTATAAAGTTCAATTATACTTTTCACCCTCTGCTCTAAGGAGTAATTCTCCAGAACAAATTTTCGGGCATTCTCTGTTAAAGTAACCCCTTTACTTTCATCAGTTAAAAGCTCCAGTATTGCCCGGGCTAAGGAGGCTGGATCTTCAGGCGGGACTAATATCCCTGTATTTCTGTCTATTACAACCTCAGGCATTCCACCCACCTTTGTCCCAATAACCGGTTTTTCAAAAAACATCCCCTCTAAAGCTACAACGGGCATCCCCTCTGAAAGAGAAGGAAGGACAATCAGGTCTAATGATTTATAAATCGAGTTTATATCCTTTTGGTAACCGGTGAAGATGACTTGAGAATTTAGTTTTTTCAAAGCACAATATTCCTTTAATTTTTTCTCATCCGGTCCCTCTCCAACGATCAAAGCAGTAACCTGTGGAAAAATTTCAATGACTTTGGAGAACGCCTGTAGAAAATAGATCTGCCCTTTTTCCGGGCTTAACCTTCCGATGACTCCTAAGAGCTTATTTTCCTCAGGAACCTTGAATTCCTTTCTAACCTCTAAAGGAGGACTTCCTTCAGGCATCCCTTTTTCATAGGCCGCATTGTAGATAACTTTAATTTTTCTCTCTTGAATCCCCAAAGGATAAAGCTTGGAGGCTAATTCTTTTGAAACCGCCACTACTCTATCTGGAAACTTAAGCAGGAATTTATCCAGCCGATTATAAATCCTGATCTTCCAGTCCTCATCCGTCCAGCCGTGGACATATGCAATCCAGGGCTTATCAATGAACCTTTTTAAGACGAAAGCAATAAAATTAGCTTTATGTCCGTGAGTCTCAATTATATCTGGTTTATGTTCTCTCAAAAGCGATGAGAATTGAACAATTGGGGCTGGGTCATATCTGAAACGATGTCTGACACTCAGGACTTTTATCTTCCTTTTCCTGGCTTCTTCGATGAATGGAGTAGTCTTTTTTTCGCCTACAGTGAATCCTACTAAAATCGGTTCACACCCATAATCCGGGGCGATCTCGCAGAAATCGAAGAGCAATTTCCCTGGTCCACCAATTCGATAGGTGGCAATTAAAATTATGACCCTGATATTTTTCATGATCTCAGGTGGACAAAAACTTTTTCAGATTCTTCTCAACCAAATTTTCCCAGGAGTTCTGCTGGGCTAAATCTATCCTTTTTTTGCTAAAAAATTCATCCTTTTCTTGCAAAGACCTCTCAATCTGTTCAACAAATTCTTCATGCGCAGAGCCTATCCGAACCACCTCCTGATAAGGTAAAACAGAGGGAAGAGAGGTGCTGACTATCGGCTTGCCTGAAGCCATATACTCAAAAAGTTTTAAGGGACGAGCATTTATGGTTACCTCAGTGAGTTTATAAGGAATTATACATACATCAAACCCTTTAAGATAAAGAGGCAGTTCCTTATAATCCTTAGGACCTAAAAAGTAGATATTTTCTTTTCCTTGAACTGAGCTGATGTCGGTACTCACCGGGCCAATCAAAACTAAAGACCAATCCTTCCTCTGAGAAATTTTTTGCAGAAGCTCAAAATCTATCCAGTCGCGGATCAAACCATAATAACCGATTACCGGTTTTCCGATCTTTTTCAGGTCAGAAGGGAGTTCCATAGAAGTTAGATTGTATTTAGAAAAATGATTAAATTCAACTCCATGAGATATCAAGAAGATATTGGGGTTATATTCCTTTTTGGTCTGATATAGTTTATCAGAAACGACCAAGACCAGATCTGCCTTTTTTAAAAGACTTTCCTCTAACTCCTTAACCAGCTTTTTCGAATATCCGGAGAATTCAGAGTATTCGTCTGCACAATAATAAATGCTTTTTTCTTCCTTCAATCTGCCTATAAGTCCTTCAGCAGTGGGGCAGGCAGCCCAAAGGACCCTGCTTTGAGCTTTTTTTCGAGAAAGGAAATAGTTTAGACTCAAAGTCAGAATCATCTGATTGATTTTTCTTGCCAGCCTGTTTTTAAAATAAGGAAGGACTATGGGAGAATGAACATAGATGTAGGGCTCTTTTTCTTGAATTCCAGAAAAAAATTTAGTCAGTTTATTGAAGATCCTTTTCAGGTCAGCTTTGCTCACCGAAGGAATTCTCAAGCCCAGGGAGTCCACCCAGAGGATAGAATATTCCCTGGATAATACCCGCATAATATGTTGAGAGGAGGAAGGAAGCCTTCCCCAATCCTCAGCTAAACAAACTATGAACTTATTGTGTGAATTATCCATTGGGCTCTAAATCGACTTTATCCTTGATCTTTCTTGCAGGCACTCCAGCCACCACCGTATAAGGCTCGACATCTTTTGTCACCACCGCACCGCTTCCCACCTGAGCATATTCGCCGATTATAACTCCGGGCATAATGATTGCACCAACACCAATCAAAGCCTTCTTTTTCACGGTAATTGGTGCGACGATATGAGGATAGCGCGCGGTATCATGCATGACTAAGGTTACCCTCCAACCGATACCTGCTCCATTCTCTATAGTCAAAAGCTCGGGGAAGTTGTCATCGATTAAGACCTCACGTGCAATGTAGGCGTCTTTGAGAATTTTCACTCCTATGGCTTTATAAAGCCTATTCCTCAATTTGTAGTTGAAGACATAATTCCGGATGATAAGATTCAGAACCTTCCTCCAGAGATCTTTTATTCTACTCAGATTTCTTTTTTTCTTATACTCCTCATAAGATATTTGCTGATTCATAAGCTTACTTCTCTCCCTCTCTTATAACTTGAATTATTTTAGGCAGGTCATTTTCTCTTAGAAATTGGTGAGTGGGTAAAGTCAACAGGGTTCTCTCTACTGATTTACTATTCGAAAGGTCTGAAGAGTCAGGCACAAGATAACTTTCTATTCCCGGTATTTTTTCCAGAGAGGTTGGATACATCTTAGAAGCCCCTAAACTTTTTCTCCTCAGAGACCGAAAGGCTTTTTCTCTTTCAGCACTATCTTTAAATAATATCGGCAGACGCAGGTAG
>JAZDLB010000345.1:0-2547 GCA_043802565.1 Candidatus Zixiibacteriota bacterium
TTTAAAATGTTTGAGATCAGCTACTGCTTTTTCTATTTCCACTGCCGCCTTATAAATTATGTTCACTAACTGAATACACTCTGGAGTAGGTTTTTCTATCTTGAAAAACAAAAGCCGGCTGGAAATCCCCTCAATCGCATCTAAGACATCATCTAACTCGCTGGCAAGCTGGTGAATATCTTCCCGATCCAGCGGGGTGACAAAGGTCTTGTTTAGACTTTCTACTATCTGATGGAAGATTTTGTCACCTTGATGCTCAATTTCTTTTATCTCTTTTACTTTTCTTTCCACATCTGTGTAGTTCTCTACTAAGCCTTTTAAGGCCTCTGCCCCTTTTAAAAGATTTTGAGCAGAATCTTTGAACATCTCAAAAAACTTTTCCTCCTTAGGTATAAATCTAACCATAATACTCCTTTCTCCCCTCTCTTTATTGGAGAGGGATAGGGTGAGGTCATTTAAAAATGTTTTCTAACCAGTTTTCTGAACTCCTTAAAAGCTGTAAGTTTTCTTTTCCCCACAAAAGCTAAAATCAGCTCAGCATAGAGCCAGAAAAGATAGACCCAGGTTATCTCCTCTCTGAGCGTGGGCATCACAAATTGTAAGAACCATAAGCTGAAAAGCCCTAAAGCCTCATACCAGCGAAACTCCATATTGGCTAAAAGTATCATCCCTAAAGCCGATTGAGCGATAGTTAAAAAGATCTCCACTTTTTGATGCGAATCAAAATGAATAACCGAAACCTTTCCGATGCTTATCGAATAGACTATCGGAATCATAGCCACCAGCACTGTCCACTGGTTGATATTGGAGGAGACCATATTCATTAAAGCCATTGGAGCTTTCTTTACTGTTCGAGCCCAGTTAAAAGCGGTTACTTTTTCCGGGAACTCTGATAGAAAAGGAGAAACCCACTGGATGAAGATAAATTGAGATACTCCCAAGACCGTGGCTAAAGCTAACATACTATGCAGAAAAGGTTCTGCGACTAGATATAACCAGATCCCGCCAAAGATAAAAAGGGAAGCTATGGCAAGATTTCTATTTGCCGGTTTCTGTTTTAAGATCCATCTGGGAACTCTACCAACGTCCTCGGTCTTCTCCTTATCCTGTGGAGGAATTTTCTGAAGAACATAAAGATATGCAACATATATCAGAAAAAGTATCACCGAATCAAAAATGGAAAGGGTTCCTTTTATAACTATAATTACAAAATATAGAATTGGTGGAACAAGACCTAAAACCTCAACTGCATGTTCACCTTCTAACTTTATATTTGACCATCTTCTTTCCCCTGGTTTTCTTTTTCTAAAAAAGACTGAGGTAAAATAGATCATAGGCCAGCCCAAGCCCACTAAAAGCCTTATTGAGCCGGTGAAATTGGCACTCACCAGAAAAACCTTTTCCGGGTCTGCGCCCGCCTTCCAAGCAATAACCGCCTCTACCATAAATTCAGGCAGAGTCTGCAGCCAAGCTAATATAGCCAGGGCTAACCCCTGCGAGAACAAAAACTGAGCTGATTCTGCGGCCCAGCCAATAATCAAAGCTGAAAAGATTACTGAAGGGAAGGTCCAGAGTGCAGACGCTGATTTCGAAGTAATCGCAGAAACAGTTAAGGTGACTTCTTTTAACATATAAGATATTTATTTTCTCTTTGGTTGAGAATTTGTAGGGGAGGCAATCCCTTCTGAAAGGTTAGTTGAAGCCATACCTTTCTGTATCATATATAATCTCAATCTCCCATTGATTATTTACCCAGAGCCCCATTATACGGACTGGAAATCCTCATGAGGCAACAATTTTGACGCACTTTTTGATCTGCGCCAGATGTTCTTCTTTCGAAACTGGGTTACCTGCACAATCATGATGACCCACAACCGCAATTACACTGAAATAGTGAGCAGTTATAGATACCAGAACCTTTCGTCTGATTGACTCCACCATTTCAACAGGTCCTTGAGTCAATGCCTTATCAGGTCCTGGTTCTGTGATCATATCAACATAATCAACATTAAAATGCGTTCTCATCCATTCTGTGACTGGTTTCTGGACACGCCCGTCTATGCAACTGATAGCAGTTGCAAATTTGCTTTGTTTAATTGACGTTGTCTCCGCCTTTCCATTTTCATGATTTCCCTTAAGTTTCAATCGTATCTAAAGGACAGCCATAAGGCTGGACTTAGACAAAGGGCCCAGGGTACAAAGCCAGATACATTTTGTGCGGCAAAGTCGAAAAATTTTTGCCGTTGCGAAATCATTCTAAGTATATATTATCACACACCTTTTCATTGCTTTAAAGTTAGAACAGAGAGAATATGTATAGTAACACCAATAGCTATGATAAGCAAAATGATTTTGCAAAGAATATTATGGGTTATGAAAACAGTTGAAAATATTATAGTCGCCCACAATAAAGAGATGGATATGGCCTTTACCTTTGATGGAACTCCTTTCCCTTCTTTATAATCTTTAATGTAACTCCCAAACCATCTGTTGTTCAGGAGCCAATTGTAAAATCTTTTTGAACTCCTGGCATAGCATGCCGCGGCC
>JAZDLB010000346.1:0-2146 GCA_043802565.1 Candidatus Zixiibacteriota bacterium
AGATATCAATCACGGTCCTCTCAGTTAGAGATTCGCTTGTTCTGCTAAGATAGTTCATCAATTAACAGTATAGAACCTTAAACATAGTACAATGTTTTTAAACAAACTCTCTTTTCCAATCCCCATCTCCACAACCTCCCACGGAAACAAATAATCTTTTGCTTTTTCTTTAAACGCAAAAAACTCTACATCAACTTCTGCTTTTCTAAACGCCTGGGACAAAGGCAGGTTTTCTTTAATATGATAATAAATCCCCATTCCTACTTTTCTGTTTCCCTGTGATAAGATTCCTTGCAGGATTGCTTCTTTTATGCTTTTCTTCTCAAACTTAATCCCTTTTAAACCTCTTATTCCATCTGAAATTATTTTTAATTTCTCCCGTAAAGATTTTTCAGAATCCATAGGTGCCCATTGGAAGGGGGTAAAGGGTTTGGGAACAAAAGGGTTTATGGAAAGGATGATTTCTTTTATCCTGAGCAAAGTCGAAGGACGGGTCTCCCCTACGTTTTTTTCACGGACAGCCACGAGGGCTGTCCCTACGTCATGGGCGACCCACCGGGTCGCCCCTACAAAAATACCATGAATCTCTTTAATCAAATCCACAATCCCCTGTATATCTTCCCTTTTCTCAAAAGGAAGCCCGATAATAAAATAAAGCTTCAGCTTCTCTAAATTCTTTTCTTTTGCCAAACGAACTGCATTTAAAACATCTTCACGCTCAATTCTTTTATCAATTATTTTCCACATCCTCTCAGTCCCCGCTTCAGGAGCTAAAGTCAAAGTCTTCAGACCGGATTTAATCAGAATATCTAAAAGATTCGGAGTAATCTTATCCACCCTCAGAGATGAAATCCCTATCTCATAACCTTTCTGATTTAATTCAGAGCAAAGCTCTTCCAAAAAAGGCAGATCAGAGACCATAGAACCAAGTAGCCCGATAGAGTTTGTCCCTTGGTTATATTTTTCAATCTCCGAAATTATCTTTTCTTTCTTATGAAATCTGAAAGGCTTATAGACCTGCCCGACTGCACAAAATCTGCATTTCCAGGCACATCCCCTTTCAGTCTCAACAATGAACATATTTTTAAAATGAGAAAGAGGGGTTACAATTGAAGAGTAAGTCTCAATCTTTCCTATATCTGTTTTTCGCCTTTCAATTTTCCGAGGAAACCCTTTTTCTATTTTAAATTTCTTCAGTCCTACGGATCCAAATTCGGATAAACCTTTATCATCATACACCGGCTCGTAAAATTCAGGCACATAGACCCCTTTCACCTTAGCCAAGTCTAAAAGGAGTTTTTTCTTATTATAATTTTTTTCTGCGGACTTTCCGAAAGCGGATCCGTAGGATTTTAAAATCTCCGCAATCTCAATAATCCCTTCTTCAGCCTCTCCAATAAAGATAGCATCGAAAAAGGGTGCCATAACTTCAGGGTTCAAAGTAACCGCCACCCCACCGGCTAAAAGCAAAGGATGGCTCTCGTCTCTCTCTTTTTTGAGTAGGGGGATTTTTGCCTGTTTTAAAATCTTTAAAATATTCAAATAATCCAACTCAAAGGGAACTGAAAACGAGATAACCTGGAAAAAGTTCAAAGGGTCACCTGATTCCAAAGTTCTCACCTTATCTTGAGGCTTATAATCGAATAGAAAAATTCTTTCGCAGGAGACGCCCTCTATTTGATTTAAGATTTTGTATATCGATTGAAACCCTAAATTAGCAATCCCCACCTCATATTTATTAGGAAATCCCAGAGCCACCCTGAGCTGGTATGAGCTTTTGATGGTTGTCCCTTTTTCTCTGGACAAAATCTCTTTTCTTATTTTATCGAATTCTCTCATTCTTATCTTATCCCTCCCTCGTAGGGAGGGATAAAGGGAGGGTGAAAAATTTGCAAATATCCGCGTAGCCGAGCCTTCAGGGTTTGGCTAGGTAACGGAGGTCTAAAACCTCCTTTAGACTATTCAGTTTACCCCTCCCTTGATGGGAGGGATAAGGGGAGGGTGCAATATACAATTCTAATTATACAAATTAAATTTTAGAAAGTTTGAAATATTTTTTTATTTGAATTTTACTTTTTTTCTTTCAGATATTTCTCCGGCTCCTTATCGAATCTCTGTTTGCAGACAGGTGAACAGAAATAATAGG
>JAZDLB010000347.1:0-2656 GCA_043802565.1 Candidatus Zixiibacteriota bacterium
AACTCCATAGCCTCAACTGAGTTCATCTCATTCAAGAATCTCCTCAAGATCCAGATCTTACTCAACTCCTCCTCCGTTAAAAGGAGCTCTTCTTTTCGGGTGCCTGAACGGTTGATATCCATAGCCGGAAAAATCCTGCGATCTTGAAGCCTCCGATCTAAGACTATTTCCATATTTCCAGTCCCCTTGAACTCCTCAAAGATAACCTCATCCATCCGGCTTCCGGTCTCAATCAGGGCAGTTGCCATAATGGTCAGGCTCCCACCTTCCTCTATATTTCGAGCCGCTCCAAAAAATCTTTTAGGCCTCTGCAGGGCATTAGCATCCACTCCACCGGAAAGGATCTTACCGCTATGCGGAACAACTGCATTATGCGCCCGAGCCAGACGTGTGATGCTATCTAAAAGGATAACCACATGTTGCTGATGTTCAACCAACCTTTTCGCCTTTTCGATTACCATATCTGCTACCTGAACATGTCGGTCTGCAGGCTCATCGAAAGTGGAGCTTACCACCTCACCCTTAACTGAGCGCTTCATATCCGTCACCTCTTCCGGCCTTTCATCGATCAAAAGGACTATAAGTTTTATCTCCGGATGGTTGGTAGTAATGCTATTGGCGATTTTTTGCAGAAGAATGGTCTTACCTGCTTTAGGAGGAGAAACGATCAATCCCCTTTGCCCTTTTCCAACCGGGCAAATCAAATCCATTATCCGCATAGAGACTTCTTCAGTAACAGTCTCTAACTGAATCCTTTTCTCCGCATAAAGAGGGGTTAAGTTATCAAAAAGGATTTTATGCTTAGCCACCTCCGGATTTTCGAAATTCACCGCCTCGATTTTCAAAAGGGCAAAATACCTCTCTGAATCCTTGGGAGGCCTGACCTGACCGGAAATAGTATCCCCCTTTCTCAAATCGAACCTCTTTATCTGGGAAGGGGAGACGTAGATATCGTCTGGACCGGGAAGATAGTTATAATCCGGAGAACGCAGGAAACCATAACCCTCTGGTAAAATCTCCAGGACCCCTTCTGCGAAAATAAGCCCGTTTTTCTCCGTCTTTGCCTCTAAGATCTTGAAGATCAGGTCCTGTTTCCTTAACCCTGCACATCCCGGGATTTCTAACTCCTCAGCCAATTGTAAAAGTTCAGACACGGTTTTACTTTTAAGCTCAACTATATCCATAAATTCTCCTCTTAAATTTTGTTTTGATTAATGTCTTCATAATTAAATTTTTATTATTCACATTCAATTTGCTTAATAGAGGAAATATCTAAAGGCGGTCGATCTATTTTTTTAATGGTGATTTAATTTTTTCCTTAACCTCGTTTACCTTCGCATCCCCCCATAGCTTTTCCAGCCCGTAAAATTCCCGACTCTCCTCTAAGAAGATCTGCACCACCACATCCACATAATCTAAAAGTATCCATCTGGAGCTTTGATATCCCTCACTATGCCAGGACTTTATCCCCTTATTCTCTAAGTTTGCGGTAATATGATCCGCTATCGCTCTGGCGTGCAGAGCCACCTCAGCTGAGCAGATTACGAAATAGTCAGTGATGTCGGTAAGCTTTCGAAGGTCTAAAATCTTTATCTTCGAGGCTTTTTTCTCCAGGGCATAACTGCCAACCAATTTAGCTAAACTCCGGGAAGAGATTTTCAACTTGAGCTTTTATTCCTCCTTTTGATCATTTAGTTTTAAAAGCTTCTGGTAATCCTGACCCAGAATCAAAGTATAACTTATATTAAGATAATTCCCCTCTAATTTCTCCAAAAGGATATTCTCCCTTTTCAATCCTAACTTTTCAGCTACCTGTTTGGAAATCCCTTTTCCCCCCATTCTATCCAGAAGTAGACTTTCTTTAACTAAGGAATCAGAAAAATCTTTTTGTTCCACCACCTTTAAATAATATGGACTTAAATCTTTTTCTTCAATTAATTTTATAATCTCTGGATTAAGCCTTTGACCTGAGGCATTCAAAACCTGTATCCGTAAAGGAGTTGTCCTCAAACTACCTTCAGCTTGAGTTTGGGTTAGCCTTTTGACTGAAGAGAGTACAAATAAAATGGTTAATATCCCTAAAAGGGCTATTCCCAGATCCAAAAACCTTCCACCTTTTTTCTTCTTCGACCTTTTCTGGTAAAACCGGTAACTTTTGACTTTCCCCTTTCGCTTGAACATAATTTTCTGGAAAAGATTAAATCCATCCTTGCAGAGAATCTATTAGAAAATATTGTTTAAATAAAACCCGGTTAAAAAAGAACAAATTTAAGAAATTCAGGCGATCTTTCTCTCATCTATATCCATACTCTAACCAGCCAGGCATACTGGAATAATTGATGCGGAGTGAAAAGTTTTTGCTCGGCTGATAAAAGAGCTGAAAATTAGGCAGGATAACGCCTTTGAGATCCTGGCTACCTCTGTTGAGCATAGAGAGAGGCTGATGCAGATAACCCAGTCCAACCCGAACCAGTAAAGGCTCGGAGATCTTATACTCTAAAGTATTGGTATAGAGTCCAAATGTTCCACCTTGTTTACCTGAGGAAAAGTAAGAAAAAGAATAGCTTTGATACATCTTTAGCCGACTGGGGTCAAGTAAACTCGCACCTTTTAACTTGATAGCTGGTTCGTCTAAACTTCTCTGCTGACTAAAACC
>JAZDLB010000348.1:0-4201 GCA_043802565.1 Candidatus Zixiibacteriota bacterium
AAGAGGGCATAATATCTTATATGTATGTTATGATAATGAAGCTTATATGAATACCGGAGTACAAAGGAGCGGTTTAACCCCGTTTGAAGCCTGGACCTCTACCAGCCCATCTGGAAGAGTTTCCTGGGGAAATCAGACTGACAAAAAGAATATGCCCGCCATTGCCGCAGCTCACGGCATACCCTATGTGGCTACAGCCTCAGTTGCTTATTTGAAAGATTTAGAGAAGAAGGTCGAGAAAGCTTTAAATATAGTTGGACCTAAATATCTTCAGATTCACTGTCCCTGTCCTCTGGGCTGGGCGCATGAGCCTTATGATACTATAAAGGTAGCTAAACTTGCAGTTCAAACCGGACTTATCCCTATTTATGAAATGGAAAACGGGGTAATTACTTCGGTCCGAAAGATAACCCAGAAAAAGCCGGTTGAGGAGTATTTGAAACTTCAGGGAAGGTTTAAGCATCTCTTTAGAAAAGAAGGATTTGAAAAAGAGCTGAAAAGAATACAGGCGATGGCAGATGAAAATATTAAGAAGTTTAATCTGATGTAATCGATTTTATTTATCTCTTAAGAAGAAATAGCACAGGAAAGAGAGCCCGGTGCTATTGCTCTTTCTAAAAGAGAGCAAATGATTAAAGGTTCAAGGGTATAGAAATAAAAAATCGCGTAGGGGTGGAGCTGATTGAGCTTTGCGAAACCCAGATTTTAGGGTCTCCACCCTCCTTACTACAAGTAAATATAGTAAATGTAGGGCATCCGCCTATGGCGGATCAGCCTTGCGAAAAGCAACCCTGAAGGTCCAGAATGGATCTTGAGAGTTGCCCTACGAAAGACAAAAATAGTTGGAATTAAAGAAGAGATAAGAGTAGATTAGAGAAAGGAGATTTGTAGTTTATGTTAACCAAAGAGCAGAAGATAGCTAATGCTGAAAAGCCGGGTAAGGATGCTTTGAAATTGCACCCTTTTTATAAGGGTAAAATAGAAATAGCACCCAAATGTATAATCCGGGATTTTAATGATTTTGCCATCTGGTATACCCCAGGAGTAGCACAGCCCTGTAAAGAAATAGCCAGAGATCCCAATAAGGTTTATGAGCACACCAATAAGGGGAATGCCGTGGCAGTGGTCTCAGATGGAACCAGGGTTTTAGGTTTAGGGGATATAGGTCCAGAAGCAGGACTGCCGGTAATGGAAGGGAAAGCTTTATTATTCAAATATCTCGGTGGTGTAGATGCTTACCCCATCTGTGTTGAGACTAAAGACCCGGATGAGCTGATCAAAGTAGTGAAATTGATTCAGCCTTCTTTCGGAGGAGTGAATTTAGAGGATATTGCTCAACCCAAATGTTTCTATATCCTGGATAGACTTAGGCAGGAAGCTCACATTCCAGTGTGGCATGATGACCAGCAGGGGACTGCGGCAGTAACCTTAGCGGGGTTGATTAATGCTTTAAAGATCACCGGCAAGAAGATGGGAGAGGTTAAAATATCTATGATCGGAGCTGGAGCGGCTAATACTGCTATTTTAAGACTTTTATTAGCGGATGGTGTTGATCTAGGCAAGGTAATTATGACAGATATAAATGGGACACTTCATCCGGACAGGAAAGATTTTGATAAAAACGATCCCAGATACAGATTCTGCCAGATAACCAATAAAGATAAAAGGAAAGGGGGTATTGCAGAGGCGATGAAAGGGATGGATGTGGTTATAGCTCTTTCTGCATCAGGACCAGGAGTTATTAAGAAAGAATGGATTGCGGATATGGCTAAAGACCCGGTAGTTTTCGTGTGTGCCAATCCAGTGCCGGAGATCTGGCCCTGGGAGGCAAAAGAGGCTGGTGCCAGGATAGTTGCAACTGGAAGGTCTGATTTCCCAAATCAGATAAATAATTCCTTAGGTTTTCCGGGTATTTTCAGGGGAACCTTAGATGTCAGAGCTAAGACGATTACGGATGAGATGGTGATTGCTGCGGCTTATGAACTGGCTCAGACTGCCCAGGATAGAGGGATACATGAGGAATATATTATTCCCACAATGGAGGATTGGGAGGTATATCCCCGGGAAGCAGTGGCAGTGGGCTTAAAGGCAATTGAGCAAGGTCTGGCAAGGGTAAAGCTATCTAAATCTGAGCTTCTGGAGCAAGCAACTAAGATGATTAAAAGAGCCAGAGAGCAAGCAAAGGTTTTAATGGATTCACATATTATTCCACAGCCACCGGAAGAATAAAAAAAGAAAAGGAAGATAAAAAAGAAAAAAAGAGACATAATGGATAACCGATAAAAATTGTAGGGGCATCCGCCTATGGCGGACTGTGCCTGCCCAGATAATTATGTTAAAAAAGGTGTACAATCATTTGTAGAGGCAATTCATGAATTGCCTCTACATTTTACTGTGGAGTGAGAATATGAAGAAAAAAAGATTTAATGGAAATCAAAAAGGCCTGGTGATGGTTTTCACCGGTGATGGCAAGGGGAAGACCACCTCCGCTCTGGGTATGGCAATACGTGCCGCTGGGCAAGGAAAGAAGGTTTTGATGGTTCAGTTTATTAAAGATTTCGCGGATTATGGTGAGATAAAATTTGCCAAGAAGTGTCCACATACTCTTGAAATTATCTCTATGGGTAAAGGTTATGTTGGAATTTTTGGTGATAAGCTTCCTTTGTCTGAACACAAAAAAGCAGCTAAAAGGGGTCTGGAATTTGCCAGAAAGAAGGGATTATCTAACAGGTATTTTATGATAATCTTAGATGAGGTGAATGTGGCTCTGAAGCTAAGATTGCTTAAGATAGATGAAGTAATTAGGTTTATAAAAAGATTGCAGAATAAGGTCCATATAGTTTTAACCGGTAGAGATGCTCATAAAAAGCTGCTTCAGATTGCGGATTTAGTTACTGAAATGAAAGAGATCAAACATCCTTTCAGAAAGGGGCTATTAGCGCAGGAGGGGATTGAATTTTAATAAAAACAGGTTATAGGTGATAGGTAGCAGATAATAGGATAAAGAGGTAGCGTCGGGCTTTACGCCCAACGTGTAGCGGAAGGCCTTGGCCTTCCATTTTTAATTTTGTAGTGCGTCCGCCTGAGGCGGATTAGCCTCGCTTGGCCGAACCTGAAAGGTTCGCACTACGAGATATGTAGAGGAAGGCTTTTAGCCTTCCATTATTTTATTTGTAATCAGATTTAAGAATTATACTACGGAGCATAGTTTACAAATATAAAAATAATTGTAATATATTTAAACAATCTATTGACAAATTATATTACATTACGTATATTATAATAAAAAGGAGTAAATAATGAGTGAAATTGATAATAAATTGGGTCAAAATATAAAAGAGTTAAGAGAACGAGCTGGTATTAGTCAAGACAAGTTAGCTGAGTTGTTGGGGGTATTACGCCCGACAATCTCTATAATAGAAGTAGGTAAAAGAAAAATTTCAGCTGAAGAATTGGTAAAACTCTCGAAGATATTTGACGTTCCTGTAGAGAACTTACTGGATTTGAAGCAAGGTCCTGAGGTTATATTGCCGGAAGGCAGAAAAAGAGAGGCAATCAAACCTCAAATTAGAATCGATGTTCCTCAGAAGAATTTAGAGAAATTCAAAGAGGTTTTACTTTATATCTTAAACAAAGTAGGTTCGAAGCCTAATGTTGGAGAGGCTGTAATATATAAACTTCTGTATTTCATCGATTTTGATTATTACGAAAAGTACGAGGAGCAATTGATTGGAGCGACCTATATTAAAAATACTTATGGCCCTACTCCAATAGAGTTCAGAAAGATAGTTGGTAAAATGATTAAAGAGAAAGAGATTGAGAAGGTAAAGAGCAAATATTTTGAATATCCACAAACCAAATACTTGCCAGCGAGAGAAGCCAACCTCTCTAAATTGAGCGCTAATGAAATTGAGTTAATTCAAAATGTTTTGAACAGGCTTGCGGATATGGATGCATCTAAAATAAGTGACTATTCACATAACGACATTCCCTGGCTAACAACCAATGACGGGGAAGTCATTGAATATGAGTCTGTATTTTATAGAACTGCACCTTATTCGGTGAGACAGTATAATAATGAAGATATTTAATAAGATTATCCACCTACCTGAATTTGAAAAGGATATAAGTAAACTCCTCAAAAGATTTAAAACTATAGAAGATGACCTAAAAATATTTATTGAAAAACAATTAAACCTTT